>NZ_JBHLXE010000101.1:0-36126 GCF_042432445.1 Thorsellia kenyensis
CTAGAGGAAGCCAAGCTCAAATTAGGCATATTCATCTTAAGTACGAATGATATTGATAATACACCAGATATGCATGAATTATTAAGCTTATATAAATCCCAGCAGAGAGTCGAGAGAGGGTTCAGATTCTTAAACGATCCTTCATTCATGACCTCATCATTTTTTGTTGAAAAACCAAGTCGCATAGAAGCGTTATTATTTTTAATGACCACAGCACTGATGATTTATGCTGGTCTAGAGCATCAAATCAGAACGACACTCAAAGAGAATAAGAAAACCATCACGAATAGTGTGAAGAAACAAACAGATAATCCAACGTTGAAATGGTTGTTTTTGAAATTCACTAAGATTAAATGTTTGATAGTGGACAAAACAACTGAGTATATCAAGGGTATTGATGAAGAACATAGACATATCATTAGACTGAAAGGAGAACCCTACGAGTCAATATATAGGGAGGTTAAAAAACAACCATTTTTAACCTGAGAAATAATTATAAAATATAGTGCGGAAAGACAGAATTACTATTGATGACAATGAATTTTTGTAAAGCAACGTTAGATATTTAGATCAGTTCAGAGTTTATTGATAGATTTTGGAGAAAACAAAATTAGGTAGAAAAAAGGCGCCAAATGGCGCCTTAATTATGTAATCAAAAAAATAAACGCATTACATATTTGCGATCATGGCGTCGCCAAATTCGCTACATTTCAACAATTTAGCGCCGTCCATCAAGCGTTCAAAATCGTAAGTCACGGTTTTAGCCGCAATCGCGCCTTCCATTCCTTTCACGATTAAATCAGCCGCTTCAAACCAACCCATGTGACGGAGCATCATTTACTTTTAAATCATTAAGTTACTGAAAGTAAATAATATTTAAATAATCTGCCTATGTGACAACATCAAAATACCAAACTCTAATGCATTGTTATGTATGCAAATAAAAAGTAGTTTTGGAGAGTGAATTACTAATTCTAATCATCACCATAATGACCAAAGCATTGAATGATTTGGCAACGGTCTTCTATAATTCTATAAACTAGACGATGTTTGTCATCTATTCTTCTACTCCAGCAACCAGACAAATTGCCTTTCAAAGCCTCTGGTTTTCCTTTCCCTTCATAAGGAGTGCGTACAATTTCTTTAAGTAATGAATTAATTTTTTTAGTTATTTTTTTATCTAGTGTTAGCCAATTTTGATATTCCTCCCAACTTTGAGGGGTAAAGTCTATATTCACTACTCCATCCCTTGTAAGTCTTTTAGGCTTTTGCTAATGATTTCGCCATTTTCTAATTGAGATAAAGAATGTGTTAATGCTTTTTGATTACTAGGACTATAGAATAGGTCTAATTCTGGTCTGAAGGGTAGTGCACGCTCATTGACCATTTGAGTTAAAAATATTCTTACAGCAGTTGTCAAATCCATGCCCATTGCTTTAGCAACTTCTTGTGCCTTTTCTTTTAATTCATTTTCTAAACGTATTTGTAAGTTAACCATAGTATGCTCCTTGAATAAGAATTCTGGGTGTATTGTAATCAATTTTATATTTAATGTCAAACAATATCATTTCTATATCATTGCTTTTTTAATGGTTGTTTGAAATTAGTGATTGATTTAGTAAGATTTGCAGATATGCCGATTTTTGAAGAAGAGTTTTGGAGCGATTTTGGAGAAGAATAAATTAGGTTGAAAAATAGGCGCCAATTGGCGCCTTAATTATGTAACCAAAAAAATAAATTTATTACATGTTTGCGATCATAGCGTCGCCAAATTCACTACAACTCAATAACTTAGCACCATCCATCAGACGTTCAAAGTCATAAGTGACCGTTTTAGCCGCAATCGCGCCTTCCATGCCTTTGACGATTAAATCAGCCGCTTCAAACCAGCCCATGTGACGGAGCATCATTTCAGCAGATAGTATTATAGAACCTGGATTTACTTTATCTTGTCCTGCATACTTAGGAGCAGTACCATGTGTTGCTTCAAAAAGAGCACATTCGCTACCAATATTTGCTCCCGGCGCAATACCTATTCCACCTACTTGAGCGGCAAGTGCATCTGAAATATAGTCGCCATTTAGATTCATACAAGCAATCACATCATATTCAGCAGGACGCAATAAAATTTGTTGTAAGAAAGCATCAGCGATTGAGTCTTTCACAATAATTTCTTTGCCTGTTTTGGGATTTTTAAATTTCATCCATGGGCCACCATCGATTAATTCAGCACCAAATTCCTTAGCAGCAACTTCATATCCCCAATCTTTAAAAGCACCTTCAGTAAATTTCATTATATTACCTTTGTGTACTATTGTTACAGAGTCACGGTCGTTATCGATAGCATATTCAATCGCAGCGCGTACAAGGCGTTTAGTACCCTCTTCTGAGGCTGGTTTAATACCAATGCCGCAGTTATTTGGGAAGCGAATTTTAGTCACACCCATTTCTTCTTGTAAAAATTTAATGACTTTATTTGCTTCGTTTGAGCCTGCTTTCCATTCAATTCCTGCATAAATATCTTCAGAGTTTTCACGGAAAATAACCATATCAGTTAATTCAGGTTGTTTTACAGGGCTAGGTGTACCAGTATAATAACGTACAGGACGTAAACAAATGTAGAGATCAAGTTGTTGTCTTAATGCTACATTTAAAGAACGAATCCCACCACCTACTGGAGTCGTTAAAGGACCCTTAATTGCCACTCGGTAATCGCGAATAAACTCTAATGTTTCTTCTGGTAACCATACATCACTTCCGTAGATTTGAGTGGATTTTTCACCCGTATAAATTTCCATCCAAGATATTTTTTTCTCGCCTTTGTATGCTTTATTAACAGCGGCATCGACCACTTTGATCATAACAGGTGATACATCGACTCCAATCCCATCACCTTCAATAAAAGGAATGATAGGATTGTTAGGTACATTTAATTTACCTTGCGCATCTATAGTGATTTTTTGACCTTCTGAAGGAACAGTAACTTTACTTTGCATGACATCTCCTTAGTAATTATTATGGGATTAAACTATATTTAAGTTTAATTTATAACGTCTTATTGCTGGGTGAAAATTCAAATTATTAAAAAATTAAACGACGCCAATGCGTCGCTTAAATGAGATTTATTTATATACTGGTAATCTTTTACAGATAGTTAACACCTCTTGTTTTACTTTAGTAATTGCAATGTCTAATGCTTCAGGACTTTGTTGCATTGCATCTAAAATATCACATATCCAGCCTGCTAAAGTTTTAGCGTCATTTTCATCAAAACCACGGCGAGTAATAGATGGGGAACCTATGCGGATTCCGGAAGTGACAAAAGGACTTTTTGGATCGTTAGGTACAGAGTTTTTATTCACAGTAATGTTAGCTCTACCTAATGCAGCATCAGCTTCTTTACCTGTTAGATTTTTATCGACTAAATCAAGTAGGAAAAGATGGTTTTCAGTATTACCAGAAACTACTTTATAGCCACGATTTTTGATAATTTCTACCATCGCTTTTGCATTTTTAACGACTTGGTGTTGATAAGTCTTAAATTCAGGTTCCATCGCTTCTTTGAATGCCACCGCTTTTGCTGCGATTACATGCATCAAAGGACCACCTTGCGCGCCAGGGAAAACAGAAGAATTTAATTTTTTGTAGAATTCTTCATTGCCACCACTAGCTATAATTAGTCCTCCGCGAGGACCAGCAAGCGTTTTATGAGTAGTTGTAGTTACCACATGAGCATGCGGTACTGGATTAGGGTAAACTCCAGCGGCAACTAAACCTGCAACGTGAGCCATATCCACAAATAAGTAAGCGCCAACACTATCAGCTATCTCCCTCATTTTGGCCCAATCACAAATACCAGAGTAGGCTGAAAAGCCTCCTATGATCATTTTAGGTTTGTGAGTTTCTGCTAAATTAGCCAACTCCTCATAATCGATTTTTCCTTCCGCATCGATTCCATAAGGTATGATGTCATACAATTTACCTGAGAAGTTAACTGGCGCTCCATGCGTTAAATGGCCACCATGTGCTAAGTTCATCCCCAATACTTTGTCGCCAGGCTGTAAAAGTGCTGAATACACAGCAAAGTTTGCTTGGGATCCAGAATGAGGTTGCACATTTGCATAATCAGCGCCAAAAAGTTTTTTTGCTCTTTCAATCGCCAAATCTTCAATTACATCAACATGTTCACACCCACCATAATATCGTTTTGCAGGATATCCTTCGGCATATTTATTGGTTAATTGTGAGCCTTGTGCCTGCATAACTCGCATGCTGGTATAATTTTCTGAAGCGATAAGTTCGATGTGTTCTTCTTGACGAATGACTTCATCTTGCATTGCTCGGTATAAATCTGGGTCATAATCGGCAATATTCATGTTACGATCTAGCATGATTAACTCCTATAGAAGTAAAAGATAAAAAGAGATAGGTTGAAAAATTAAAAGTATTTAGGCCATTTCTTTGAATTTCATTCATCTGAATTGTGTTCATTATTGGATAATGGCATTGTATACTACTATTCATCTACTGTGGGGCAACGACCACAAATTTTTTAGTTTCAAAAGCTGATGCTTAACATAGACGATTAAGACGTCGCAAGTTATTGTATCTCAAAGTGGTTTGTTGAATCTCTGATGAATTCATTCCCAAGTGCTATTTGTTTTTTAATCATTCAGCAAAGTTAACCTTAAGCTGAGAAAAAACGACAGATGATTTTATTATAAAAAAACGTTACATTGATTCATTGTAGCATGAAAATAGCAGACAAAAAGTACCAATAATAATAATTTTTTTAAAATAGGGAAACAGAATGACAGATAAAAATGAAATGCACCAAAAAAGGCAACAGCGTCTTAAAGAAGCTGTTGATGAAAGGATTTCAAAAGCGAATGAACAAAGAGGTATTTTAATTGTAAATACTGGAAATGGTAAAGGAAAAACCACTGCTGCTTTTGGAACACTGACTCGAGCATTAGGACATAATAAAAAAGGAGGCGTAGTTCAATTTATCAAAGGTCTTTGGGAAAATGGCGAAAAGAATTTATTAGAACCTTTGGGAGTAGAGTTTCATGTGATGGCGACAGGTTTTACATGGGAGACTCAAGATAAAGCATCTGATACATTAGCTTGCCAAGAAGTATGGCGAAAGGCAAAGCAAATGTTGGCTAACTCTCAATTGGATTTAGTTATTCTAGACGAAATTACGTATATGATCACTTATGGCTATCTTGATTTAGAGGAACTTTTAATAGCTTTAAAAAATAGACCCAATCACCAAACAGTCATTATCACAGGAAGAGCATGCCATAGAGATATCATTGAATTGGCTGATACTGTTACAGAAATGAGACCTATTAAGCATGCATTTGATGCAGGTATAAAAGCTCAAAAGGGAATAGACTGGTAACTTAATTATTAGGATGGGGGAGTCCCCCCGTAATACATATCAGTTCTAGATAGTCAGTTCTGTCCTTAAATACGTTTATTGCATCATCCTCGCTTTGCTATTTACCAGTAAATGGAGGTTTAGCAAACCAAACCAAAATGATAAGTGCTAAGAAAGCGAGAGCTGCGATGATGAATATGTCATTTGCTGCCATGATAAGGCTCTGTTGTGTGACTTTTTGGTTTAAATAAAAAATGACTTGCTCATAACTCAGACCTAATGAGTGAAGTTTCTCTTGCATCACTTGATAAAGTGAATTATATGGTGATATTGTTTCAACCAAAATTGTATGGTGCTTTGCTTCATGAGTACTCCACATATTAGCCACAACGGAAGCACCAATTGAACCGGATATTGTTCTTAGAAAACCTGATAAACTTGAGGCGCTTGCAATTTTATCAGCAGGTAATCCCGCAAGCATAATTGTGGTAAGTGGCATAAAAAAGCAGGCTATAGCAAAGCCTTGGAAAAATTGAGGCCAAGCAGTGGTTCCAAAAGTCATTTCTGGACCGAACGTAACAGCCCGCCAATAGAAGGTACTTGCATAGACAAGGAAACTAAAAGTAACCAGTATGCGCATATCTAGACGATGCCCCATCTTCCCAATAATAGGAGCAAGGACAATCGGAATAATTCCAATTGGTGCTGCTGCTAGACCTGCCCAAGTCGCATTAAAGCCAATAACAGTTTGAAGTAATTGTGGAATGAGTACCATGCTTCCATAATAAAAAACAAATGCTAGGCACACGCATAAAGTGGCTATAGTAAAATTTCTGGATTTGAAGAGACTTAAATCCACGATTGGATTTTTATCTGTGAGTTCCCATATCACTAAAGCACAGAGAGAAACTATTGAAAAAATGCTAAGTGAAATAATCCAAGTAGAATTGAACCAATCTAATTCTCTTCCTTGATCAAGCATCAATTGCAAAGAACCAACACCAAAGACAAGTAAAATGAGGCCAATTGTATCAATAGGATGAATTTGGATTTTTGTTTCTCTACCTTTTAGTATCTTAAACACCAAAATCACAACTAAAAAACCAATAGGAATATTGATAAAGAAGATCCATCCCCAGTGGTAATTATCGGAAATATAGCCACCAAGAATTGGACCAAATATCGGGGCGACAATAACAGTCATAGACCATAGAGCAAGCGCCATACTTCGTTTAGCTAATGGATAATTATTTAGTAGGAGGCTTTGCGCGAGGGGCATCATAGGGCCAGCTACAAGACCTTGTAAGATTCGACAAATAATCAACATACCTAAGCTATTAGATAGGCCACAAAGCCATGAAGCGATAATAAATAGCACGGTTGACCATAAAAATAATTTGACTTCTCCAATACGCTTAGCTAACCAGCCTGTTAAAGGAATGGAAATAGCATTTGCAACACCAAATGATGTTATCACCCAAGTACCTTGAGAGCTAGAGGCCCCTAAATTACCTGCAATGGTCGGTAAGGCAACATTTGCAATCGTTCCATCTAATACTTGCATGAAGGTTGCTAATGAAAGGGCTAAAGTAAGCCAACCTAGCTTTTTGCCTTCTAGAGGTTGCATATAAACTCCTTCATTACGACAGGATTAAAAAGGTGCTTAATAGAATATCAAACATAAAAAATTAAAGGGTAAGTTTGAAATCAGAGGTGTTTTCTTTAATGATTTGATTAATTAAGGATTCAATTTCAAGCATATCAAAAGAAGCACTATCGGCTTCATAATGTGTTTTACCCTTAGATTCCGCGAGATGTGCACCTGAGCTGTCTTTAATGTTAACATTAACGTTTGTTGAAAGACCTATGCGTAAAGGATAATTAGCAAGTTCTTTATTATCTAATTCAATTCTAACTGGTACACGTTGGACAATTTTAATCCAGTTACCTGTAGCATTTTGAGCAGGTAAAAGGGAGAAAGCGCTACCTGTTCCCATGTCTATTCCTTTCACAACACCAGAAAATTTAACATCCTTACCATATAAATCTGTAGTGACCTCAGCTTTTTGACCTATGCGCATCTTGGATAGTTGAGTCTCCTTAAAGTTAGCCTCTATCCAAAAGTTATCCGAGGGGACTATCACCATGAGTGGAATGCTTGGAACGACTTGAGAACCTACTTGTACACTTCTTCTAGAAACATAGCCTGAGACTGGACTTGTAATTTTGGTTCTCTCAAGTTCAATCCAAGCTTCTTTGAGTTCTGATGCAGCTTTAACTACAGAGGGCTGAGATTCGATAGGGGTATCTTGTATTAAAACTTTATTGGCTAATAAATTTTGTTTACTCGCTTCAAAGGCTGCTTGCGCTAATTTAACCGCATCTTGAGCATGTTGGAGTTCTTCTTTTCCTATTGCATTTGACTGGATTAATTGTGATCTTCTAGATAAATCTCTTTTGGCTTGAGCTAATTCAGTCTCTTTTTCTAAAACTATCGCTTCATATTGTTTTATTTGAAATTGAGATTGATTAATCTGTCTTACCGAGGTGGCTAGTATGGATTTTGCCTTCTCAAATCTTTGCTCCGCATCAGTACTATCTAAGGTAACCAGTAGATCACCGGCTTGAACATAATCAGTGTTTTCTGCATGTATCGTGTTAACCATGCCAGTAATCTCAGGCATAATTTGAACTTGGTTACCTGCCACGTAAGCATTATCAGTTTCTATATGAAAACGGCCAGATAAAAACCAATGTCCACTGTAGATTGATATTCCCCCAGCAGTTATCAAAAAAAGTAATGAAAGAGCAAATTTTCTTTTTTTTGAATTTCTTTGTGTTGAGTTGGAGCTATTATCATCAGAACGATGAATTGTCTCTTTTTTAACTTCGTTTGGAGTGTTGTCTTTATTTTCCATACTCATCTCCTAAATCGTAATGATTAGTTTTATCTTTTATCATTTGGGATTTTAATCTCCTCAAGATTTTATTCTTGGTTTTCTAATGATTCAACTTTTGCTAAGATTTTTCTGGAGAGCTTTTCAAAAATGATTTGTTCATTTTCATCTAAAGCCGAACAAATTGTCACTAGGTTTTCAAATTGTTTAGGGCGTATTCTTTCTAAAAATTCCAGGCCATGTGGGGTGATTTTTAAGAAAATACAACGTCTATCTTCCTTGGTATAGTATCGTTCTACCCATTTATTTTTCACTAGTTCATCAGCAATTCGAGTTGCAGAGGTTTTAGATAACCCTAAAATTTCACTCAACAATGAAGGCTGAATCATTTTTTCTATTTTTGAATCGATGATGATTAATGCAATAAAAATGGTTTCGGTAATATTGTACTCTTTTAAAATTCGATTCCTGGCGTCTTGAATTTTTTGGTGAATATGGACGTGCATTCGATACATCAACATTGCTTGAAGGGGATAGCTACTGTCTCTTTTGGCGTACTCTCTTATTCTTTCTTCAATACTATTAAATGATGTATTAGTTAAATTCATGGGTTCATCCTTTTTTTATTATTTTATAAAGCGCAAGAAGTTACACGTTCTGGCTACTTTACAATATTATTGTTATTTAAAGGGTGGTTACTTATTGAATAAATCAATAGTAACTTCAGTTACTCAACTTACTAATGATTGTAAGCTTATCTTTCTCATTTGACTACTGATTTTTTTTCAAAAAAGTTTTTTTTCTGTAATGAAAAGAAAATGTTACTCGTAGATTGCTGAGCTACGTAAGATCAAGGTATAATCAGAAAAGAAATATTTTTTCATAAGGATGGTTAAGGAAATGTCGGAAAAAGATACAATCATTGCGCAAGCAACAGCTCCTGGAAGAGGGGGGATAGGCATACTTAGAGTGTCTGGAAAAAAAGTCAGTGAGGTGGCACTAAAAATCATCGGTTATCTTCCAAAAGCTCGCGTTGCTGAATATCGCCCTTTTAGAGATGCTAATCAACAAGTGATTGATGAAGGAATCGCACTCTTTTTTGAGAGCCCCAATTCCTTTACCGGGGAAGATGTTCTTGAACTGCAAGGTCATGGAGGTCCTGTTGTACTTGATTTGTTACTCAAAGAGATATTATCGATTGATGGCATAAGGATTGCAAAGCCTGGAGAATTTACTCAAAGAGCATTTTTGAATGATAAAATTGATTTGGCACAAGCCGAAGCAATTGCTGATTTAATCGATGCAACCTCAGTGCAAGCGGCTCGCTCAGCGGTCAATGCATTAAAAGGAGATTTTTCTAAAAAAGTTCATGAACTAGTTAATTCGCTTATAGTTATTAGGATTCATGTGGAAGCGGCTATCGATTTTCCTGATGAAGAGATTGATTTTTTATCCGATGGTCTTTTAATCAAACAATTAGATGAAGTGCTTACGAATATTCAAGCTGTCCAAAAATCAGCAAAACAGGGCGTATTGCTAAGAGAAGGTATGCGTGTAGTTATCGCTGGTAAACCTAATGCTGGTAAATCCAGTTTGCTTAATGCATTAGCTGGAGAAGATCTTGCAATTGTTACTGATATAGCAGGTACGACTCGTGATGTTCTAAAAGAACACATTCATATTGATGGGATGCCTTTGCATATTATAGATACAGCAGGCCTAAGAGAGGCCAGTGATAAAGTAGAGCAAATAGGTATTCAAAGAGCTTGGGATGAAATACAAAAAGCAGATCATTTACTTCTTATGCTCGATGCTACTGAATATAGCATTGGTGATTCGTATAATATACAAGCCCTATTACCTGAATTTTTGGGGCAACTACCACATCATTTGCCAATTACTGTCATTAGAAATAAAGCTGACTTAACAGATGAAAATTTAGGTCTTTTGCAATCTAATCTCAGTGAGGACAATAATACTTTAGATGTTATCTCTTTGTCCGCTAAAACTGAGGCTGGGTTAGATATACTTAAAGAGCATTTAAAATCAGCAGTAGGTTATCAAACCACAGAAGAGGGTGGATTTATTGCAAGAGCAAGGCATTTACAGGCTATTACTTCGGCTCTTGATCATGTTTTAGAAGCTAAGCAGCAATTAGAATGGGCAAGGGCATTAGAGTTATCAGCAGAAGAATTACGCCTAGCTCAGCAATCTTTAAGTGAGATAACTGGAGAATTCACCTCCGATGATTTGCTTGGCCGAATTTTTTCAAATTTTTGCATTGGAAAATAGGCAAACTAAGAAACTTAAACAGATTAGTATGCTTAGGCTAATATCCTAAATTCACATTGAGAAAGGGTGGGATATCTTGATTTGAAGAATTTTTTTTAGTACGGGTTTTTAACGTTAGCTAAAAATGAATTTAGAAAGTGTTTAAAGCGGCACTATGACTCTTTAAACACTGACTCTTTAAACACTGACTCTTTAAACACAGACTTTTTAAAAACTTTAAGTGATTAGCTAAAATGTTTCTTGCTAAGATCAAGTAATGATGTTAAATGAAAATCGGCTAATCCAAATCGTGGATCGTTAAATCCTTTTTCAGGCGTCACGACAATAGAACGCATTCTAGCTGCTTTGCATGCGATCATTCCATCAACGGAGTCTTCAATCGCTACGCAAGAAAGTGCTGAAACATCCAGTAAATTAGCTGTTTCTAAATAAACCTCTGGATGCGGTTTACAATTAACCATATTTTCAGATGAGACCACTGCATCGAAATAGTGGGTAATACCTAATGAAGAAAGTGCGTCGTCTATGATTTTTTGCGGTGATGCAGAGACTAACCCTATTTTTAATCCGTGAGATTTGCATAACTCTAAAGCATGCTCTACTCCAGGTAGAGCTGGTTTATTTTTTTCAATTAGAGATTTAGCTGTTAAATGAACCTGTTCTATAAGTTGTGTTAATTCTAAACCGGTCTTTGAAGCCGCCTGAATCCAAAGGCGCACAACTTCATCGACTCTCAGTCCTCTTGTGTCAAGTAATCTTGCTTGAATTGTACTGTCTATATTGTAACTCGCAAGTACTTGTTTTTCAGCTTCTTTCCATAAAGGTTCCGAATCAATTAAAATTCCATCCATATCGAAGATCACTGCATCAATTTTAATTTGGTGTAGCATGATTACTCCTTAGTTGTGATATGTGGTTATGATATGTGTCTAAATGTATGATTTATTATACTCAGTATGCAGTTTTAATACACGCTTAATTATTTAGAGAATAAGCTAGTTAATTGAATTTTTTTTAGTTTTTGTGAAGAAGTGTTTAACATAGGGCTAAATTGAAAAAGTAAAAACAATAATGATAATGCTAAAGTCCTTGTAGTAAACAGCAAGTACATCTTGTTATCGTTTAACCTGTTAAATAGAGAGCTGCAGTATTTGCTGATATCTAAGTATTTTATATCAAATTAAAAAACACAATTAATTAAATATAATGAACTAAAAGGGAAAAACATGAAGCTTTAAGGGAAAAACATGAAGCTTTTTTAATGAAGTTTCTTTAGCAATTGGTTGATTAATACTTCACCTGATTGAGCTGGAATAACACTTTTTACAGGCACATACCACCAATTATCAGTGGCTAATATCTTACATTTTTGGGCGTCTTTTTCTGTCATAAAAAGGGGTAAGTTGCTTTTTTTAAAGCTGACTAAATCTTGATGCTCGAATATATGATGATCTTTGAAATCTTTGGTGTCGACCACATTTATACCGTTTTCTTGCAGAAGAGTATAAAATCTTTCAGGAAAACCTATGCCTGCAATTGCATTAACGTCTGTAAAGTCACTCAACTTTCTAGTATCCCCTGAAAGGAGATTTACCGCATCAAATGGCTCTAAAAATAAGAAGGCTTTGTGGATAGAAGAGGGTAGTTCAACGATAGACTGATTCTGAGTCAGCGTTTTATTCGAACCATAGTTTATAATCGCGGCATCAATAGATCTTAAACGGCGAATTGATTCACGTAGAGGGCCTGCAGGGAGAAAGTGTTTATTTCCAAATTGTTTTTTTGCATCTATCACAACCCATTCAATATCTCTTTTAAGAGCATAATGTTGTAGGCCATCATCACTAATGATTAGTTTGACATCAGGACTTCTTTGTAAAATAAGCTCAATCGCCTTTTGCCTGTTAGGAGATATGACCACATCTACCCCAGTTCTTTCATAAATAAGCATCGGCTCATCACCTGTAACTTTAGGATCATTCGAGTCAGCAACCAGGAAAGGGGTAAAAGGAGGATTTGCACCATAACCACGACTTATGACACCAACTTCGATGTCATATTTTTTCAATTGCTCAATTATCCAAAGTACAACAGGTGTTTTACCATTTCCACCAACAGTGATATTTCCAACGATTAAAACAGGTACCTTTGAACGATAACTATGCAAAAAGCCAAACTGAAATAGTCGCTGTCTGATAATGACAACTAAAGCATAACACCAGCTGAGCGGTAAAAGCAGTCGGTAAACAAATTTACTTTTAAACCAAAGATAATGAGCAAGTTTTTGCATAAAAAATTTCAATAGTCTTATTAGTTATTGCCAAATTGTAGTTTGTGCAATTGAGCATAAATACCGTTTTGATTTAAAAGTTCGGTATGTTGACCTTGCTCAACAATTTGCCCATCTTGCATGACTAGGATAGCATCGGCATTTTCTATCGTGGATAATCTATGAGCGATGACAAGACAAGTTCTGTTTTTTTGCAAAGTCGATAAAGCTTCTTGTATTGCTCGTTCTGATTCAGTATCAAGTGCAGAGGTAGCCTCATCTAAAATTAGTATCGGACTATCTTTTAATAATGCTCTTGCAATAGCGATCCTTTGGCGCTGTCCTCCTGACAAAAGGACGCCATTTTCACCTATCATGGTATCTAAACCGTCAGGGAACTGCGCAATAAAATCCATTGCACTAGCTAATTTGGCAGCATTTTCTATGTCACTACGTGTGTAGTTGTCATCGGTTGCATAGGCTATATTATTTGCTATGGTATCATTAAAAAGATGAACATGCTGTGAGACTAATGCTATTTGTTTACGCAAAGAGGCAAGAGTGAAGTCTTTAATTTCTGTTCCATCTATGGTAATGCGGCCAGTTGTATGATCATAAAAGCGTGTTAATAAACTGACCAGAGTTGATTTACCAGAACCTGACCGACCGACCAAAGCGATTGTCTGACCTGATGTGATAGATAAATTAATCTCTTTTAGCGCATATTCAGATTTATTTTCATATGTAAATGACACATGCTCAAAAGTAATATCTCCTTTAACCCTATCTAATTCTATAGTGCCATTGTCTTTTTCTGTTGGAGTATCAATTAAAGAAAATAGTGTTTGACACGCAGCCATCCCTCTTTGGAATTGTGCATTAACATTACTTAATGATTTCAAAGGCCTCATTAAGGCTATCATAGAAGAAAAAACCACAGTAAAAGAGCCAGGACTAACGCTTTGCATAACACTAGGAAAACTTGCTGCATAGAGTACGAATGCCAAGGCAAAGGAAGCTATTAATTGAATAATAGGATCTGCGATTGCTGTTGCAGAAACCAACTTGATACTTTGTTGGCGCATATGATTACTTACTTTATTAAAGCGTTTTTTCTCACTCTCCTGGCCACCAAAAATGAGCACCTCTTTATGTCCTTTGAGCATTTGCTCTGCACTGGTAGTTACTGATCCCATTGCATTTTGCATGTTTTTACTGATATTTCTAAACCGTTTTGATACAAAGCGGATGATAAAGGAAACAAAGGGAGCTATAAAAATAAGAATGAGTGATAGCTGCCAGCTATAGTAGAACATAACAGCGAAAAGAGCGATAATCGAAGCACCCTCTCTAACAAGAGTTACAAGAGTATTTGATGATGAAGAAGCCACTTGTTCTGAGTCGTAGGTAATACGAGACAAAAGGGCACCAGTAGATTCTTTATCAAAAAAAGAGACGGGCATCTTCATCAAATGTTGAAATAGTTGCCTTCTCATATTCATGACAACATGCCCAGAAACCCAGGCTAGGCAGTAACTTGAAATATAGCCACTTAATCCTCTTATGACCATAATTCCAATAATTAAAAGAGGTAACCAAACAAATAAATTCGGATCCTTCCCCGTAAAACCATTATCTAAAAGTGGTTGCAGCATAGATATCATCAACGCATCACCTGCAGCATTAATGATTAATGCGATAGATGCTACGATGATCCCTGCCTTAAAAGGAGAAATATTAGGCCACAACCTTTTAAATGTTTGCCAGGTGGTTAAATCTTTATCTATGGGTTGAGGCGTTTTATTGGTATTAATATCTGTCATGCGAGTCTTTTATGTTAATAGCTAAAAAATATTCATAACTAATTAAGTCATGTTATGTGCTCATTCAATATCTGATGTGTGCATTTCTTATTAGAAGATTTATAAAATCAGAAACTAAGTCACCAAAATCGTTTTGTAGGTGACTTAGAAAAGAGATGAGGCAATAGTGTATCTTAATTAATCAAAAGATTAAAAGAGGACATTCCTAGGAGTACGAGGGAATGGAATAACATCACGTACATTTTGAACACCAGTAACATAAGCGACCAAACGTTCAAATCCTAACCCAAAACCAGCATGTGGCACAGTACCGTATCTTCTTAGATCACGATACCACCAATAATCTTCTTTATTTAGTCCCATCTGTTCTAAACGTTCATCAAGTTTGTCTAAACGTTCTTCACGCTGAGAACCGCCAATGATTTCACCAATACCTGGTGCAAGAACATCCATCGCAGCCACTGTTTTACCATCTTCATTTAGACGCATATAAAAAGCTTTAATGTCTTTTGGATAGTTTTTAACTACAACAGGAGCTTTAAAATGTTTTTCCGCAAGATAGCGCTCATGTTCTGATGCTAAATCAATACCCCATTCAACAGGGTTTTCAAAAGAGTGATCTGAGTTTTGTAATATGGTGATTGCATCAGTGTAATCAACCTGAGCAAAATCAGAAGAAACGAATTGCTCTAAGCGTGTAATAGCTTCTTTATCAATTCTATCAGCAAAAAATGCCATATCATCCATGCGCTCATCTAGCACAGCTTTGAAAACATATTTCAACATGTCTTCAGCTAACTTAGCCACATCATCTAAATTTGCATAAGCCACTTCTGGTTCAACCATCCAAAATTCAGCAAGATGACGAGTCGTGTTAGAATTTTCTGCCCGAAAGGTAGGGCCAAACGTATATATTTTAGATAAGGCACAAGCATAGGTTTCGCCATTTAACTGCCCTGAAACGGTTAAAAACGACTCTTTAGCAAAGAAATCCTTATCAAAGTCTACTTTTCCTTCTGTCGTGCGAGGTAGATTCTCTAAATCTAAAGTAGACACTCTGAACATTTCACCTGCGCCTTCTGTATCTGATGCAGTAATAATTGGGGTAGAGACCCAGATATATCCATTTTCGTGATAAAAGCGATGAATCGCTTGAGATAAGCAGTTACGTACACGGGCTACTGCACCAATCAGGTTGGTTCTTGGACGAAGATGGGCAAATTCTCTTAAATATTCCACTGTATGGCGCTTAGGAGCCATTGGGTAAGTATCAGGATCTTCAACCCAACCAACAACAGTAAAATGCGTTGCTGCAAGCTCTATATTTTGACCTTCAGCTGGAGAATCAACTACAGTCCCTGTCACTTCAACTGAACAGCCAGTTGTCAGTTTTAAAATTTCATTTTCATAATTGTTTAAGGTATTAGGTGCAACAACCTGTATAGGATCAAAACAAGAACCATCATAAACATTTACAAAAGATAAGCCAGCTTTAGAATCTCGGCGAGTACGTACCCATCCTCTGACCATAATTGTACTTCCAATGGCTGCTTTACCTTTAATAACGTCATCAACTGAATAGACAGGGGTAGTCATAGTTTAATTATCTCTCTTAAAAACTGTAAGCATCTTGCATGCTTAGATGAAAAAAATAGGGTGCGTTTTCTGTAAACTTAAAAAAGTTATAAAAATCGGACTAATGATGTAAATCTTAACAATTTACGACTTATCAGTAAAGATATATATCAATGTAATTCAACTGTCCTAAGTGGCTTGTATCTAAAATTAAGGCTTATTTGCTATAAAAACGGCTCTAAGGGGGGCAGGATATCCCTCTTTAGTTAAACTTGGATTTTGATTATCTAAAAAATCAGATAACGATTCATTTTGCATCCACTCAGTTTTTCTCTGTTCTTCGAAACTTGTTTTATTTACGTCGACGACTCGAATATTTACATATCCCATTTTCGACAGCCAAAGTGTGATGGCTTTGATTGATGGAAAAAAATAGACATTACTCATCATAGCATACCTATCTACAGGAACTAGTACTTGAGATTCATCTCCTTCGATAACTAAGGTTTCCAGAACTAATTCTCCACCTGGTTTTAATTGATTTTTTAAATCTAATAAATGATCTAAAGGAGATCTTCTGTGATAGAGTACACCCATTGAAAAAACGGTATCAAAGCCCTCAAGAGCAGGCAAGTTTTCTATACCTAACGGGACATAATATGCGGGTAATTTTTGGTTAATCAGTTTTTTAATTGCCAAAAATTGGCATAAAAAGAGTTCGGTAGGATCAATACCTATAACTGCTTTTGCCCCTTCTCCTAACATACGCCATAGATGATATCCACTACCGCATCCCACATCTAATACCCATCTTCCTTCAAGAGAGGTAATATGATTCTTGACTCTATCCCATTTAAAATCAGAACGCCATTCAGTATCAATAAAAATATCGTGGATATCGAATGGTCCTTTTCTCCAGGGCATTAGTTGTTTTAATTGGTGAATGGCACCTTGTTTTTCTCCAATGGTTAATTTTTCGGTACTTTGGACTTTAAATTTATCTTTCAGTTCTATTAACTCACTTTGGATAACGGGAAGATGAGTAATAGATTTGTACCATCTATGTTTAGGAGTACTTGGATGACTTGCTGCGCAATCTTTTGACCAATCACTTAACTGCTTAGGTAAAGTATCTAACCAATGGATTAGATGACTGTTGGTCAGTTCTTGATAGAGTTCTTTAAATGCTTCATCAACAATACGTTTGACCGATTGACTCATTAACACCCCTTAAAAAATATAAAATGAAGAATTATATTGTTAACCTAGGCAATTTTTAGCGTTCACTGCTATTAAAATATAAAAGTATAATAGGCGGCTGCCCAATACCCTAAAAGAGCGATGCTTCCCATTTCATTGGTTACAATCACTGATAGCGTGGATTTAGGCAAGCCTTCATGTGCATACACGACAGCCCCACTACATTTATGCAAGGCTATTCAAGCCAACTTTTGGCCGCACCAATGGAACTTTTTAGATCTGTCGAACCACTATAGTTAACGGGTTTTTAGCTAAAATTAATTAATAATCAATCGTTCTCGCACAATGATTTTAAAATAAAAAAGTTAATTATGCCGTTTCACGATCTTTAAAAGCAATAAATGAACTAAAGTTAAAGCATTGAAACCACTGAGTGTAGTGCGAAAATCCCGCTTCTTTAAAACGATTTTCATGCGTGAATAATGAATCAGGGATCATCACATTATCAAGCATACTTCTTTTTTGACTGATTTCAAGCTCACTGTATCCATTAGCGCGTTTAAAATCATGATGCATATTGAAAAGTAGCTCATCTAAAAGAGGATCTTCAAAACGAATTTTTTCCGATAAGATTAAAACGCCACCAGGAATAAGGCCCGCATAGATTTTCTTGATCAGTGCTAATCTTAATTGAGGTTGAATAAATTGCAAGGTTAAATTTAATACCACAACACTAGCATTGGTAATTTCAATATGATTGATATCCGCTTCTAATACATCAATTTCCACGTTAGAAAGATACCCTCTGACTCGTTGCTGGCATTTGTCCACCATGGCCTTAGAATTATCTACTGCGATGATTCTAACCCCATCCGTTTGTGTTGAAAAATGACCACTGATTGCTTGTCTAATTGCTAAGCTTGCTTCACCAAGCGAACAGCCTAAATCGTATATATTGCTTTCTTTCGTCACAGTTCTTGCAGCAAGCATACCAATCATGGTAATGATGTTGGAATAACCAGGGACTGAACGTTTAATCATATCAGGAAAAACATCAGCCACTTTTTCATCAAACGTCCAATCTCCAAGTTGATCGATTGGAACTGAAAATAGAGTATCTTTATTCATAAGTGTTCGAAGGAGATTAGTTAAGTAATTAGGGTTTCTATAGTATTTTATTGTCGTAGCTAGAAAATTTTGTAACCAAAAGCGTTTATAAACCCGTAAGAGGCCTTTATTGAAATGCATTAGTCGATGTAAAACATGGCTAGTTTGTTATTGCAATTTAACCAAAACCATTTTTACTACAAAATAGTATAACATGATCTTATCTATGATGCTTTCCTAGTTTTTACTGCTTTTATTCATCGCTTGTTTTAGTTAAAAATGTTAATATTATTTCATTCATGTCATAAAAAGGAGAACGAACGCGTGGAAGGAAAATTGGTATTTTGCCAAGATGGCATATTGAGATTACAAGCAGAATTTTCACCAAAGGAAACTATTCCTTTAGCCTTCATACAAAAATATCTGCAATTAAAAGACGATCCACTGTTTTTATTTGATTTTCTGAATCATCCAGTAGTGTGTGAAGAAGGCACGACCTTAGCTGATATTTTATTGGCTATTGCTCCTTGGTCCGAGTTTTTAAGTCGAATGTTAGGGATAGATATTGATGCTTATTTAACTGAAATAAGAAAGCCAACTGAGCTTGAAGTCGATCTAGAATGGATAAGTGTTTCAGCTGTAACTTTAATTGCAACCCCTGTTGTCCCTTTTGATTTTTCTAGTGAAGAAAATTTTCAATTATTTTTAAACCGTGAAGATACTTTAGCGAAAGGATTTGTTTTTGAAACAGTAATGAAAGGTTATGGTTATATTACAAACGATAAAAATGCTTATACCATAGATGGTGATATACAAGCGATTAAAAATTTACCTGTTATTATAGATCCAAATCATTACGTTATCGATTTTCAAAGTGAGATGAGCCAAAAAAGGTTATTTAACCATCGTTTCAAAGGAGTTAAAAAATTCTCCACGCATGGCAGTTTCATTGAAGCGGTACAAGATTGCTTGTTAAAAGATTTTTTAGAAGGATTACTCAAAAGAGGGCTTTACTATCCAACACCTGAAATTTCAAGGATTGAAAATGAAAAATTAGAAATTCTAACGGAGTCTTTTAGCCAAATATCAGCAGAAGAAACCTTTGATTCTAGGCAATTACTTGAGGTGATCGAGGATGAAAATGACTCAATGACAGCAGAAGATTACTCGCAAAAAATGTTGGATGACATTATGCAACAAGAAGAATTGAGCGACGTATTTGGTGATTTTATTGCTTATATTGAGGATAAAAAATATGAGTGGAGCCAAATAACCGATGCTTGCCATAAAGATAACGAATTTGACATTCGAATTGGTAAAATTAATATCGCAACTTTGCCTCAACGCAACTTACTTGATACTATTTTGCCAACGGATAAGAAAAAATAATTATTCTATTACAATAAAGTCTCTCCACGGTAAGTAATATAAATTAAACAGAGCTAGTAAGATAAAGGTAAGTAAAGTAACACTGACACCAATTTTGCGTAATCCAAAGTCATGATGCTTCAGTCCATAAGAATGAATAAGACGACTTAAAAAAGTCATTATACCTAAAACATGCAATGGTAAATAATTTGAGCTATTCATCTCAAGGGTAAGCATCAGCAAGCAAGTTGTTGGGAAAATGTCTAACGCATAGCGCTCAATTCTTATGGCAACTTGCAAATCAAAAAAACCACCGTCACCGTGCCAAATGGTGTATTGTCTACGTATTTTGATTACCTGGATTTTATAGATGGCAAGTAGTAAAGCAAAGATGGCAATATACAAAGCACTTATCATTTAACCGCTCCTTTAATTATTTTTTAATCAGTTTACCAGAAGCCAAAAACATTTAAAACAGAGGATAAAATTATGTTGATCGGTGTCCCGAAAGAAATAAAAAATCATGAGTATCGAGTAGGTCTTATTCCAAGTGGAGTAAGAGAATTAGTAAAAGCAGGTCATCACGTTTTTGTGCAAACCAAAGCGGGTTTAGACATTGGAATAACTGATGCCGAATATATAGAATCAGGGGCACAAATCCTTGGTAATGAAGCTGAAATTTTTGAAAAGGCTGAGCTCATTATTAAAGTTAAAGAACCTCAACCTGAAGAAATTAAGTTAATAAAACCGCATCATACTTTATTTACTTACCTACATCTTGCTGCAGATGAACAGCAAACAAAAGCACTTATTAATAGTCAATCTATCTGTATTGCTTATGAAACAGTTACTGATGAACAGCATATGCTTCCTCTTTTATCTCCCATGTCAGAAATTGCAGGCAGAATGGCTATTCAGGCAGGTGCTACGACATTACATAAAGCTAATGGAGGAAGTGGTGTTTTACTTTCAGGAGTACCAGGAGTGGGGGCAGGAAATGTAGTGATAATTGGTGGTGGCAGTGTGGGTAGTAATGCAGCTAGGATGGCAGTAGGTATGGGGGCAAATGTTACTTTATTTGACAAAAATATCGCTGTTCTTAGAAGGTTAGATAATGAATACCAGGGTAGAATAGATTTAGTTTTCGCTACAGAACAAAGCATTTCTAATGCACTGCAATCCGCTGATTTAGTTATTGGAGCAGTTTTAGTTCCAGGCGGAGCAGCCCCAAAAGTTGTCACTAAAGAAATGTTAAAAGTGATGAAACCAGGAAGTGTTATGGTTGATGTGGCCATTGATCAAGGTGGATGTTTTGAAACATCTAAAGCCACTACCCATGATAACCCAACATATCAAGTTGAAGGAATAGTTCATTATTGCGTAGGGAATATGCCTAGTGCTGTTGCCAGAACTGCGGCATTTGCTTTATGTAATGCTACCTTACCTTACATCCATAAGTTAGCAAAATTAGGTACGCTAGAAGCTATAAAAGTGAATAAAGGGCTTCAAGATGGGGTAAATATTTTTAGAGGTAAGGTGACTCATGAAGGTGTGAGTGCAACATTCAATTTACCATACCAGCAATTAACGTCTATTTGGTAATAAAAAACAGAGTGCTGAGTAATTAGTATTCTAGAGTTACTTCAAGTTGCAGGTGTGGTTAGGATCCTAGTGCACATTTAGTGAGCGCTAAACATTACTCAAACCTGCATCTTTATTTCTATTAAGTATAGAATTAGTTTTACAAATCATTCTGCAAATAATTTTGTGAATGTTTTACCATTTCAATATGAGAATTGATTATTAATAACACCGATTCTCATATCAAAACGAAGGAAATTTACTTAACGTTTATTGAGTTACTCTTTAATAAATGGCAAGCTTTTATCTTGGCTCAATGATAAAACTCCTGCATTAACATAAACAGATAATTTATCTCTTGTATCTGTTATATCAAGATTTCTCATGGTCAATTGACCAATTCTATCTAGTGGGGAGAATGTGGATTCTCCTTTTTCCATTGTCAAACGTTCAGGGTGATAAGTTAAATTAGGCGATACAGTGTCTAGGATTGAATAATCATTACCGCGTCTTAATTCTAATGTAACTTCTCCTGTGATAGCTTTAGCAACAAAACGCTGCGCTGCATCTCTTAACATTAACGTTTGAGAATCGAACCAACGACCTTGATACAGTAAGCGGCCAATTTTTCTACCATTTTCACGATACAACTCAATAGTATCTTCATTATGGATCCCCGTCACTAATCTTTCATAAGCAATAAATAAAAGCGCCATACCAGGGGCTTCATAAATGCCTCTACTTTTCGCTTCAATAATACGATTTTCAATCTGATCGCTCATACCAAGGCCATGGCGTCCACCTATTTTGTTTGCTTCCATAATTAAATCGGCGGCATTTTTATATTCTATACCATTCAAGGCAACCGGAATGCCTTCTTCAAAGCGAACCGTGACAGTTTCCGCTTTAATTATTACGTCATCTTTCCAAAAAGCAACACCCATAATTGGTTCGACGATATGTAGGCCTTTATTTAAAAATTCTAAATCTTTAGCTTCGTGGGTAGCGCCAAGCATATTAGAGTCCGTTGAGTAGGCTTTTTCAGCTGACATTTTGTAGTTAAATCCACTTGCGGTCATAAAAGCAGACATTTCAGCACGTCCACCTAATTCGTCAATAAATGCTTGATCTAGCCACGGCTTATATACTCGTAAATCGGGATTAACAAGTAAACCATAACGATAAAATCTTTCAATATCATTTCCTTTATAGGTACTTCCATCGCCCCAGATATTCACATCGTCTTCTTTCATTGCTGCAACAAGCATTGTACCGGTAACAGCCCGACCAATAGGGGTTGTATTAAAATAGGTTATACCGGCTGTAGAGATATGAAAAGCACCACTTTGAATAGCGGCTATTCCTTCGGCTGCGAGTTGAGGCCGGCAGTCGATTAGACGAGCTTTTTCAGCGCCATATTCTAATGCCTTTTTAGGGATACTGTCATAATCACTTTCATCAGGTTGACCAAGATTAGCAGTGTAAGCGAAAGGGATGGCATTTTTTTTGCGCATCCAATGAATTGCTGCACTGGTATCAAGCCCACCAGAGAAGGCTATTCCCACTTTTTGGTTAACAGGGATAGATTGCATAATTACTGACATAAACAAACCTTTTTTAGTTTAGGAGGACAAATGTCCTGTGAAAGTACGGAGTATGATCTTTATCTTAAAGCAAATTTTACTATGAATAGTAAACAATAAATCATGCAAATAATCAAGTAAAAAATCACTTTTATTGCATATTTATGCATAATTAAAACTGCAAATTGATATTTTTATACCTGATTAAAATGTTTGTGCCTAAAGATTAGATTTAAGATTGAATAGAAGGGTAAGAAATTGTTAAATAATTCATTTTGTTAATAGGTGCTTATTTCTAAATTGGGTTTATACTTGAGTTACTTCAATTTGTATGTGTAGATAGTTTCTCAATCCCCATTGAGTGGGGGGGTAAATAATACCAAAACCTGCATCTTGATTTGGATTGGGTATAAGCGTTTTTTAGGGACATAGCGAAGTGGTGATTAAAAAAAAATCAAACAAAAGTAAAAACCTAAAAAATTTTAATTAAATGAACAGTTAAATAATTAAGTATAAAACGTTAGAGGAAGCCTTATGATTTTGAAAAAGAATCATAAGTGAATTCTAGGATCATTTCATTAGAATAAAATGATCCTAGAGAGAAATTATTTGTTGATAGGAGAGTTACTCATCACATTTTGAATTACATCGGCCAGTTCGTTTGCTACAAATTTTGCAACATAAGCATCTGCACCCACTTTTTGCACATGATCTTCGCTTGCATTTCCAGATAGAGATGAATGTATTATCACAGGAATTTGTTTCATGTCTTTATGGGCTTTTATTTTACGGGTAAGCGTGAAACCATCCATCTCAGGCATTTCAAGATCGGTAAGAACAAGAGCAATCTCATCGGTAATACTTTTACCGTTTTTCTCTGCTGCCTCAGCCATAGATGAGATAGTATTCCAAGCATCTAAACCATTATTTTCAATTATATAAGGAAGACCTAAAGACTTCAAACTGCCCTCAATAAGAGCACGAGCAAATCCAGAGTCATCAGCAGCCAATACTTTAGCTCCAGGTTTGATAAATACACTACGCTCTTGCATTTTGCTGGCAGAATCTTCATTTTGACGACCTGGAAGCACTTCGCGCAGAATTTCTTCAACGTCAAGTACTTGAACAAGGTTTAAGCCTTTTTCATTTTCAAAACGTGCGATACTAGTTACAAATCCACCGTCAGTGTTTTGTTCAGCTGAAACGACTTGGCCCCATTCTAATCGTACAATTTCTTCAACGGCTTCTACAGCAAACGCTTGGGTTGAACGAGAGTATTCAGTGATTAAAAGGATGTTTGGTTTTTTTTCAGAAACACCTCCATTAATCATTTTAGGCAAGTCAATTACAGGGAGTACTTGGCCTCGAATTTCGGCCATTCCGAGTAGCATTTCTGGACCTCTGGCAATTTTAGTGATAGAGGGCATAACCATAATCTCTCTCACTTTAAATACATTGATGCCATAAAGTTCGTTACTGCTATCTAATCTGAAAAGGAGGAGTTCAAATTTGTTATTATTAGTTAAACTAGCGCGTTCATCGATCTCTTGCATTGAATTATATGAGTTTGACATATTTTACCTTCATATCTTCTAAATGATTTATTTTGTTAAGCTTTGAAGTAAAAGCTCTGTTATCAATCCTAAATGGATACTGAAAATTTTAGAATTAAACTTTAATAATTAAATTAGGTACTGGATCGAGTATCACTTAATATCATTCCGTTCTTTTTGATGATGCCCATTATGATTTTCCATAGTATTAAGCGCTTCATATTTTAAAGTATTAAGAATTATACCCTTTTGTCATTCTATGTTAACACAAATACATATACAGGATTTGCTTAATGTCATAGAAAAACAGATATTTCAGTTCTATTTTAACATATTCAAGTGAGTAGGTAAAAGACCTATCGGAAATAATTCGTTGTACTTTAATCAAATTGTAACAAAATATTATAGTTAGGGTTAAAGAAATCAGTTGGATATTATTGATTTCTAGTTACAAGAATATTTATCCATTTAGAATCTTTCTTATCAGAACGCTTATCTTCAGTTACCCAAATAGAATGGATGCTAAGTATATCGATTTGGGTAATTAGCTCTGTTGACAGTTTTTCATCTAAATCTAGAAAAAATCTACCATCACATGAATTTCTTTCTGTAAAGCCATATTTAAAAGACATATACATAATTCCATTTATTTTTAATGCATTGGAAAGTTTTTTTAAAATACTTACTAATTCATTTTTAGGAACATGCAAAAGACTTGCACATGCCCATATACCATCAAAAGTCTTTTCAAAATTAATATTTTTAAAAGACAGGCAATAGACTTCATCGCCGACAATTTTTGTTGCAAAACGAGCCATTGTTTCTGATGCATCAATCGATGTTACTTTATATCCCAATTTTTTAAAGGCCAAACTATCTCTGCCTGAACCACAACCAGCATCTAGAATTAAAGCTCCTTCAGGCAAATTAACTAGAAAAGGTTTATATAGTTCACTCATATCAACGCTGATTGTATTTTTTATGAAATCTTCAGCAAATTGTTCATAATAATTGTTAGTCATTAGAAATCATTTTCTCCTAGCGTATCGGTCTGCCATTCATGTATTAACAGTTGTTTTGCATGATTATAATAAGTTTGTAGGAAATTAATCCGCTCAGCTGTGTTTTTGCCTGTTTGTTTGATAAGAGTTTCTCTTAATGGATGGTGGCTAGTTATTAAATATTCATTCCTTCTGTGTAATTTAACCAAGTATTTTAGATGAATAATTTTATCAAACTTACCATTCGGTCCCCTGTTACATTCTTTACAGGATAGTACTAAATTCCAAATACCATTTAAGTTTTTAAATTCATTAAATTGAGAAAGTTTAAAGGGTAATACGTGGTCAACATCAGCGTAATTTATATCCTTTTTATTAATACTGATCTTTTGTGAGCAATAAAAACATTTCCCTTTTTGATATCCATTTAATGATGAATGAGTTGATGTAAGATTAATTCTGCGGGAAGATCTATCAAATAAAAAGTTTGTTTCGTTGTCATATTCAATTAATGATGTACTTAAATTATTATTCCAAGCAAATTCAACCAGATTCCATCTTGACTCAGTTTCATCATACAACATTTGCACTGGATTTTCTTCTACTAGCTTATATAAGTTCTCTGTAATTCGTATACTTTTCTTATGTTTTCTTTCATCAATAAAAAATAAATTTTCAATATTTTTTCCAGCTATATTATGGAATGCATCAAAAACATGATTGAACCCATACTTCAACGTACAATTTATTAATTCATCTTCATCAATTAATTTTAGATTAAAATTTTTACAAGCTTCAAGATATTTACTGTTTTTTGCGGTAATTTGACGTTCGAAATTGGTTAAATGCCTGCAAATATTTACACTAAATGGTAAGGCAATTTGCTCTAAAGTGATTAAATCATTGTTGTTATGATGAGATTCTAGTATGGCTTTTGCTAAAGCAAATTTGTAGGTGGCCGTATTTTTTCCAAAAAGAATTATTGCTCTCCAATAATTTACTTGACTAGGAGAAAAAAGGTAAAACTCTTCTTGCAAGTTAGACATGTATTTTCCTTAAAATGCATGTCCATATGCTTTGAGTTTACGATTTAAAAATGTAGATGTTAATTACTATAAAAACCCATATCAAATAAAACGATATGGGTTAATAAATCAAATGATGTGAAATACGATATTAAATTTTAAAGAAAGCAACCGCTTGAGAAAGTTTGTTTGCTTGATAATCTAATGTCTTAGTCGCATCGGCTACTGAGTATACAATACTACCATTTTCTTGGGTTACTTGATCCATCTGGTGTACTGCTTGAGAAATCAACTGAATTCCTCTGCTTTGTTCATCCGAAGCATTAGAAATTTCAGCAATGATATCATTTACTTGCACTGCGGACTCCACAATACTCGTCATTGTTTCACCTGAAGTTTCAACGAGCGCTGCACCATTTTTGATTTTTGATATTGCATCGGCAATCAGTTCGTTTATTTCTTTTGCCGCCTGAGCACTTCTTTGGGCTAAGTTACGAACCTCACTTGCTACTACTGCAAAACCTCTACCTTGTTCTCCAGCTCTTGCAGCCTCAACAGCTGCATTAAGTGCTAAAATATTGGTCTGGAATGCAATGCTATCAATTACATTCGTAATAGCTCCAATTTTTTCTGAACTTGCAGTAATCTGCCCCATTGTTTCACCAACGGATTCAGCAATCTCTCCTCCTTTTTTAGCGGTTGACGATGTTTCACTGGCTAAATTAGATGCAGAACGCGCATTATCAGCATTCAGTTTAACTGTTTGCGTAATTTCCTCCATGCTTGCAGCCGTTTGTTCTAATGAGGAGGCTTGTTGTTCAGTTTTAGCTGATAAATGATCCCCAACTCCAGCTAAATCATGTACCCCTGATACAATAATATTAGAGGATTCTCTCACGGTTTTTACTGTATCAACCAGAGAATTTTGCATTTTTTGGAAAAACTCAAAGATTTTACCTATTTCATTTTTTCCGTAATTATCTACTTGATGTGTCAAATCACCCTCAGAGATATACTCAAAATGAGAAAGAAGTTTAGTGATAGGAGCGGTAAAATAATTTCTTAACCAGTAAATAGCAAACACCACAAGTAAAATAACTACCGCAATACCTACGCTAATTTGAATGATAGCTGTACGATAGTCAGACACTTTTTCTTGTTTTTTATTTTCAATCAGCTTATCAATATTTAGTAAAAAGTCATTTAATGATTTTTCGTAAGCTTCTTGAAAGGGCTGTGGATTGAATTCCATAAAACCATCAGCACCTCTATTATCAAGAGCGAGTAGTTGTTGCTCTAAAATGTTGAGAAAAGCCATTGAGTCTTTCTCAAATTGACTTCTCAATTCTTTACCTGACTCACTTAAAATTGGAAGTGATAAAAATCTCTCTATACTCTTACGAGCCCCACTTAATTCGTATTTTGAACTTTGCATTAATCCAGGTAGCTTATCATCAAATTTATACCAAATATGAAGCATAGTGCGGTGAGATTCGATACGAGCTCTTAAAAATGCGTCTCTACTATTGGTTAATGCATCTCTTTGTTGGTTTAATAAGCTGACTTCGTCGAATTCTCTTACCGCTTTATTAACGCTATAATAGCTAAGTCCACTATTAATAAATTGTAGTGCGGCAATTAATAAGAACACAGCAATAAGACTGCTTGAGATCTTAATGTTTTTAAACATGGTAACGACTCCATAAAAATATGATGAAAAGGGTGAAAAAATCCTTGAAACTTTCCTTAGAAATGCGCTAGAACAAAGTACAGTAAAACAAACTAATTTTACACTATTGAAGCATAAATTTACAATTGGAAATAAAGTTAACTTAATTCAGAATAGGTTTGTGTTTCTTAAATAAAGTTGCAATTAAATAATTTTATCAATCACTTAATTTATCTAAATTAAGATGTATTTGTTATTTATCGGTTTAGTTTTCCATTTTTTTGAATAATCTATCCAAAAAAATAGAAAACTAACATATCAGATGAATATACCATTTTTAACTTAGAAAGAAAGCTAGCTAGGCCACTCATCATTCAAAAGCTAAAGCTATCAATCAAATGAATATGTTCAAAATTAAAGCAAGAAATATCTTTGAATCAATAGATTAAATTTGCAATTGAAAAATTTCTTTGTGTGTAATTAGGCATCTAAAATTTCGATGACCAATTATTGGAAATTGGCTGATTTTGGTAAGTCATTGCAAGATTTGTTAGTGGTAATTCTAACTTTGTCAATTAAGAATGTATTGATCTATATTAATGCAAGGTGAATAATAATATTAAATTGTTACATTTAGTATTAGACCATCTAATCTGTATAATACTAGGCAAGCACACTGTACTGGAAGACTATAAGTCTCATTTGAAATAAGTCGTTAAACTTGTTTTCATTTAGAAATTTACACTTAACATTATTTGTATTATAAATGGATGAGTAAAAAGTCAATCCAATATTTTACTTGTTTATTAATTTTAGCTAGATGAGCTTTTATATATTTACTTCAACAGTAAATATATATTAATTTTTTAAAAGTAAGTAAGTAAGCAAATTTTTACAGTAGAAATCGCAGTAAAAAGAGATGAAGCGAACTATTTAGATAGTGATTTCTCTCTCGGTTTGGATTGACTTAAAAAAATTCTACGTTGAGTTTAGTGTTACGGCATATAATAAAACGGAACTTTTAGGTTTAATATCTGTTTCATAAATTCTTTCTTAAAATACTTTGCTTTCAATTTAAAAATGAGTTGTGTTTGACCTTAATATCGTTTATTCGATTATTGATTATTAATGCAAATTTTCTTGAATGATTTTAACTAATTTATCATTTTATAAGTTAATCTCAAAAGTAGTGTGTACTACTTATCTTTATGTTTTCTGCGTGTACAGTAGTAATAGAAAGATAATAGATATTTGCTGTTTGTTTTTTTAGACTTTATTTTTAGCGTAAAGTTCTACTCATTTGGCCTTGAGTATCCACCTAATAAGGAAATCGATATAATTTAAGTGGGCTAAATTGAATGTATAAAATCTATTTATTAATTAAAGGGTAAAAGGTGGTTTTTGTGTTTATTTTTTACAGAAGAGTATTTAATTATTTAATACAATCGATGCTTTTATTTTCTATTTTTTTCTTTTGCGTATCTTCAACTTTATATGCTTCAGAGGGAAAAAGCAGCAATTCATCAGCAACTGAACAGACACAGCCGACCTTTGAGGCGAAATCAGCCCAAAAATCCCTAAAAGATCTTAAGGTAGCCCTTGCAAATGCAACCACAACGATTGAAATTGACAAATTGTCAGAAGATACCCAAGTCATCATAAAAAAAATTGATGAATTCATTGCTTATCAAAAAATGCAATTAGAAGCACTAAATACTTCTTTAATTGCTTTAAGTGAATTAAAACCTATCGAGGTAGAACCAGAAAAAAATGATGAAGTAGTTCAACAAGCTGATGACAAAATAATTTCTCAAAAAAGAGAACGTATTTTAAAAGAACAAGACAAAATAAATTTATCTATAAATGAGGCTACTGAGCTAAAATCACTTGCAAATGAAGTTTTGCAAGAAATAGCAAGAGTCAGACAGCAGAAATTTAAAAGCCAGCTAACCACGAAAAATGCTTCGGTGCTAAGTTTTAAATTTTGGCAGCCTATCCTTGAACCAACCCAAGCTCAAAGTAATCGATTTAAGCATTTTAGTAATAAATTTACAGAATCTATTGCAACAGTGTTAGATGGAATTAGCTTTAACTTAATTTATGTTGTTGGTGCCGTTCTATTTTGGTTTATTGTAAGGCTATTCCTTGAGCGTGTTTTATATCAATTCTCTATTAAATATATCCCTTTTGGGCGATTCAGAAGAAGTTTTTTATTAGCTGCTCTTCCTTTTTTTACTGTTCTAGCAACTTTAATTGCGCTTAACCTTCTTTTTAAACCCATTACTTCTCAATTAGACGTTTCAGTTTTGGTGCTTGATTTTATTGAAGGATTTATAGAGTTAGCAGGTTTTTGCGCCCTAGTTACAGGGCTTGGAAGGGCATTTTTAGCTAATAGAATTCCGTCAAGAAGATTGATAGATTTACCCAATAATATAGCCAAAGAACTGACCTATTTTCCTGTGTTGATAGCTGTTGTCGCTCTGTCATTTGGGACTATCGAAATTATTAATAACGTTACGGGAGTCATTGTTGGGCTGACGGTATGGACAACGGGATTGAGTGCCCTAATTATTGCATTATTAATTATAGTTTATCCTATCAGAATTTATCATACTCACAGTAATGATGAAGAGTTAAATAACAGCTCAAAGAAAGGCATGATCCATGTTCTCTTATTATTTAGTTCGTTGTTTATTATTATCACATCAATTTTAGGCTATATTTCATTATCTAGTTATGTTGCCTATCAAACTCTTTGGATAATGATTGTTATTTTGGGTTATTATGGTTTAAAACAATTTTCTAAAGACTTTTGGCAAGCCATTTTTTATCCATCTAATCCCAGTGCTAAGTTAATTAAACAAACGCTTAATCTTAATGATAAGCTACTTGAGCAAATTAAAATCATCTTAACGGCCTTGTCCCACTGTGCTCTTTTGCTGGGAATGATTATGGCACTCTTAAATGGTTCTTTTAGTGGGGCAACAACCCAAACGCTATTTGATAAAGTACTCAATTTATTAACTGCAAATGGCCTAGAAGGATTTGGGATAGTGCCGCAAAATTTAACTAATGCAGTTGTTATTTTGTTTATTAGTATTTATGTATTAAGTGTCTCTAAAAAGTGGCTAAGTAAAGAGTTCCTCCCTAAAACGTCTCTTGATATTGGTATATCAGCTTCATTAGTGACTTTGTATAGTAACATCGGTTATGTGCTTATTATCATGTTCACGTTAGCAGCTTTAGGGATTGAATGGAGTAAACTTGCTTGGATTGTCAGTGCATTATCCGTAGGTATTGGTTTTGGATTACAAGAAATTGTTAAAAATTTTATTTCAGGCATTATCTTATTAACAGAAAGACCAGTGAAAGTAGGGGATAGTATTGGTATTGCCGGTATTGAAGGTGATATTAAGAGAATTAATGTTAGAGCGACTGAAATCCAATTAAGCGATCGGTCGACGGTAATAGTTCCTAATTCACAATTGATTGCTCAAAATGTAAAAAATAACTCAAAAAATAACCCTAAAGGAGTTGTTTCGATTGAGCTAAATTTTGCCATTGATAGTGATCCTGAACTTATTCAGTCTTTGTTATTAGACGCCTATCGTTCTCATTCATCAATCCTAGCAGAGCCGACCCCAGAAGTGCGTTTTAGCCAATTGAATAGTAGCGAGATTAATTTGACTGTCACGGGTTCAGTTCAGAGTCCTCGACTTGTTGGAAAAACAAAAAGCGATCTCTTGTTTATTATCTTAAAAGAGTTGAGGGTTTCGGGTATCTATCCTAGTGCTGAAGAGAGAACACCTAAAGCATAATTTAGAGTGAAACTGAATTTTCTCACACAATAAGAAAGTCCACCTTAACAAGAGTTATCTGACTAGCGATACCATTTCATGAAAGTTGTGTGAAGATATGCCCTAAGTGAGTTATTTTTATAACCCACTTAGGGATAAAAGCCCACTAATCACATCGAAAGATAAACATAATTTAATATGACATTTGAAATTGCACTACCTATGTCAATACAGTCTTTCTCTAGATACTTCTCATGAGTAGTGGCTATTAGGAAAAATAAAAATGTAGACATTTAAATTATTGAGATTCAAATGCCATCCTAATCAAAGATTGAACGCTTTCAATATCCGCTAATTGCTCTTGGCAATATTTGTTATTAATTTCTTTATCTGACTCGCTGAAACTATTATGTTGCATTCTTGATGTAGCTACATCATTACGATATTGCGCAGTTTGATCGGGCGATATACCTTCTTTGTTCAATGTCTCGTAGAATTTATCCATTTCATCAAAAAAATTTGTACAAGCGTCATTTGCAAGCACTGAACCTGATAATGCTAAAAATAACCCACCAATAATAAGTTTTGATTTCATCACTCAGCCTTTTAAATAAATAATTTGTTGATATAAAAAACCTATCGCTTTTAAGCTTTACAGGTTTTAGTTACATGTCTAAATTTTACAGTTTATTCATGTCTGTATATGTTATGATAAACATAAATAAATGCAAATAATTATTAATGATTTGGAGTACTTTGAAGTGATTTGAAGTGATTTTTGAATTTAATAAATATTCATTTTGCACCGATTTAGTGATAAAAAAATTAAACCATTAATTATAAAAAATAAAATCAAGATTTGTGCATTGGTATTACTTAATGCTCATTGAATGGGCATAAGGATAATTTCTGCACCTGCAACTTGACGTAACTTTAGTATATAAACATCTCTAAGGATAAATTTATGACAACAAACGCAGTACTGACAGGGCAAGCTTTAATAGAATGGTTAAAGGCGCAATTGAATTTTTTTTATAATAACCCAGAGGGATTAGAAAGCCAAGATTTGATTAATATCTTAAAAGGAGCGCTTGAAAGTACCGAATGCCTCCCTGATACACCCGAGAGTCTATTTGATTATCACCGTCTTTATATCGCAATCAACGAAAGTGAAGCAGCAATTAAGATGCTAGAACAATTTGAAAATTCCATTTTTAATTCTTTAGATAATCTTGAACAAAGCTATTTTTCTATCATGGTTTCTTATTGGAAAACTAATCTTTTTGCTACTGTAGATAAGAATAAATTTATTTCTCAAAGCGCTATTTTAATCGATAAAATGTTTGCCTATCCAAATAGAGAAGATATTGATTTTATTTGGGAGAAACTAATTGATGGGTGTGCGTTTTTAGGTCTTTGGGATATTTATCGTAAATATTATCGCTTAAAAATTGAGTTCAATCCTATCTTTGCTGAAAATTCATCTCACTATAATGAAGGTCAGTTAACTATTTTAATTCAAGATTGTCGTTCTTTCTCTAACGAAGGTAGGAAAGATGAGGCTTTAAATTCTGCTCGTAAAGTTATAGATTTATTAAAAGAATCCACTAATAAATCTGAAATTTCTGAGCAAATCTGGATTGATAATGCTAATGCGATTGTTCATTTTGTTCCCGAAGTCATCGATGAAATGATTAGCCATATTAATCAGTTTCTTCATGATGATTGGCATATTGCTAAAAAACGAGATTTGAACATAAAAGTATCTCAAATTGAAGCGAGAAAAAAATATGCCGAAAATAAACTGGATGAAGCAATTACAATTGGACTAGAATCAAATTATCAGTTATCAATAGATCGCAATTATTATTTTACACTATCTTTAATTGATTGGTTAATAGAAGCTAATCAAATGATTAAAGCGGCTCGAATTGCTATGAATGCAGTATTGTGGGATTTAAATAGAGTAAATAATTATGCGGTTGAACTTGCATTTAAATATAAATCCGTGCATCCATTAGTGGAATGGTATGTCATTTTGTGTTTTTATTATGATGAATTAATTCAAAATGCATCTAATGAGCAGGCTTCAGTTTATCCGATATCCAAAACGCAACTAGAAATGTATCAGGTTGGATTTCAAGAAGCTTATGAAGCTGCAAAAAATCTTGATGCTCAACACCCAAGTTTGCAAGTACTAGACTTATATTTATTAAGACAAAGAAAAAGTCAAATAGGAGAAAAAGAATATCATCAAGAAATTATCCAGAAGTGCGAAACTTATTTCTCTAATCCCAGCAATTTTCGCTCGAAAAGTAATATTTGTGCTTATTATCGTTCAAAAGCTTATATTGAGGGAATTGAATCAGTTCTTAGCGGTGAAATAATTATGGCTAGTGATGCCACTGAAAATTTTTTGGTAGCAACCGATCTCTTTTTATCTGATGATGAGTGGGCGCATTATGTTGATAATCGACGTGAAATCGCTTGTTTGCAAGTTAAGTTTCAGCAATTTGCAAAAAAACAATTTGAGACTTTTTTTGAAAGTGGAGTAGGTCATTTTAGAGATGCTAATATTCATAACTATTCCATGCTTCTTAGAAATATATGTGTTGAACTGTGCGAAAATTATTACAGAACGCCAGAGGAGCTCATTGAAAGTTCCAAATTAGCTATTGAGTTATCTCACATGGCTATTTCCATTTCCTCTTTTGCAGAACATTATTATGGTGTGTTTGTAGCTTATGAAAATCTAAAAGATGAAAATGCGATGATTGATTCGGCGGAAAAACTTTGGCAGTATTCTGTTAAATATGGTTTTAGTCGTTTTATGCCCCAAAAAATAGCAAACAAGATTGTCAGATTTCTGCATACTCAAGGTCGCTACAAAGAAATTCAAATTTGGATGCAACGATTAGAGCAATGGTATAGTTACTTGGATGAAGCTCAGAAGAAAGAACAACAAGAAAGTTATTTCTTTAATCGAATTTATCTGTTGAGCCATATTGTATCTATACAACCAGAAGAGAGCGCACTATGGTTAGAAAAAGAGATTAATTCAAATCCACCTTACTGGGAGAATGATGAAACGACGGCATTAAATATAGCTTGCATTTATCGTGATTTAAATCAGATGGATAAAGCTATTGAGTTTTATCAATTGGCGATTGAAATAGCAAAGAAATATGATTATCAGCCAGTGATTGAAGTAGCGGAGCGAAATTTAGAAACAATTCGAATTAATCAACAGGCTAATAAACAAATAAGTCAAAAACCATGGTGGAAATTCTGGTAAGAAACTCATTTTATGTAGCTTTTAAATAAGCCGATGTAAATATTCAATTCTGATCCAACTCTTTTTAATGGATTGAATCAGTAAAATGTGAATTATATGTTTAAGTTAATTTTCTATTAAAATCAAGTGTATATTGAGTGTTGATGTTGGAGCGACCAGCTGGGGGCTAATTCAATCACATGGTAAATTGCTATAAGTTCTTCGAGTTTATCAGAAAAAAATAAGTTGAACTGCAATAAGGTTTCTGCCCAATTATTGATAGGCATTGTTCATTTCTCAGATGCTTTTTAGAACCCCAGCTGTCACACTAGTCTTCCTTTAAACATTCAAAGAATTGAGTAGATAGAATGGTCAAGTTTTTCTGTATCGACTTTTTAGGAAATACTAAGATTGACAGAACAGCATCAAATACAATGCCATTACTACAACTTTCCACAGGGCGCTTCGCAATAAATTCCTTATCGCAAGTAGAACAATGATATACAGGTAGTTTCGTTTGAATAAAACATTAGAACGCCATAAAATCCATGTGCCGCCAAGCATCTTCATGGTAAGAAATGACTTCTGAAGACTTTTTAACTGTCTTTCCGCACTATATTTTATAATTATTTCTTAGGTTAAAAATAGTCATTTTTTAATCTCTCTATATATTGACTCGTAGGGTTCTCCTAGCAGTCTAATTATATGTCTATGTTCTTCATCAAT
>NZ_JBHLXE010000102.1:0-5517 GCF_042432445.1 Thorsellia kenyensis
TTTGATTAGACTTTACCAGCCGTTTAAATTAATTTTAAATCAATAACTTTAAAGATCCTACGCATGTATTTACATTAAGTATAGTGAAGTGCTTGGCGTATATCTTGAATGAAAAGTTGAAAAAACTCACGATTTTAAATGAAATATAGAATATTAATCAATATTTTAAGGTGAGGGGTTGTTTATTTAAAAAACAATTTATCGCATTTGCTAATTCATTTAATGTTGTTTTTAATCCAAGTCATATGCTTAAGTTATTATGCAAAGTAAAATTAACACTGACACTTAGGACACCTCACCTTGCAAATTTTGCAGGAGTATTCATACATGCATTAAGTTTCCACGAACTATCAATCTAACAGATTTTAGCAGAAGGTAAAGTACGCTATCAAGAACTGTTAGATTATAAGCCTTGCCCAAAGCAAATTAAAAAGTCTGACTTCACATAGTTACTTTAATCGATGTGCAGCAATTCACTAAGAAGCTATTGATTCTACATTTTACCTCTAAGCTACCAGTTGAAAACAATGTAAGCATATTAATTTACATGATGGATAGTTATTGACTCTGTATGAAAAATTAAAAGATATCTATCAAGGTACATTACTAAAACTGCACCCAATGCCATTCAAATGCGTCAAATACCTGATTTAGTAGCGGGTAGTAAAAATATGTTCTACTGGTTGTTTAAATTAATTTACTGACGAAATTCATCTGTTTGAGAAATTTACATAAAATACCCTTAAAAAATTAAAATGCAGGGAGTAAATCATCATAATAATTGATAGAGTTATATCTTATTGATTTACTTTCCTAATGACATGAAATTTTCATAATAAATTCAAAAATACACTAATTTTTTTCAAAAGTGGTATTATGAATAAATGATTTAAATTATACAATCGAAGTACTAAGTTAATCTAATGCTATATTCAGTAAATACTTTAGAGGTTCTAAACACTTCTATACTGTTTAATTTTTCGTATTTAACAAATGGCATTCCATCATTAGATGAGTTGAGACTATGAAATATAAAGATTTAAGAGAATTTATTGAGCGCCTTAAAGTGTTAGGAGAGTTAAAAACGATATCATATCCTGTAGATCCTAAGTTCGAAATGACAGAAATAGCGGATAGGGTTTTAAGAGCAGGGGGGCCAGCTTTATTATTTGAAAACCCAATTGGCTATGATATTCCTGTTTTATGTAATCTTTTCGGCACACCTAAAAGAGTTGCACTTGGAATGGGGCAGGAAGATGTGCTTGCATTGCGAGATGTAGGTAAATTATTAGCCTTTTTAAAAGAACCTGAACCCCCAAAAGGATTTAAAGACCTATGGGAAAAATTGCCAACGTTTAAACAAGTGCTCAACATGCCTACAAAAAGGCTTAGCAAAGCTCCTTGCCAGGAAATAATATTTTCTGGTGAAGAAGTCGATTTAACAAAAATACCTATTATGCACTGTTGGCCAGGTGATATAGCTCCTTTAGTCACCTGGGGGCTAACCGTAACAAAAGGACCTCATAAAGAAAGACAAAACCTTGGGATATATAGACAGCAACTTATCGGAAAGAATAAATTAATTATGCGCTGGCTATCTCATAGAGGGGGAGCACTTGATTACTTTGAATGGACAAAAACTAATCCAGGTAAACCTTTCCCTGTATCAGTAGCACTTGGTGCTGATCCAGCAACTATTTTAGGTGCAGTTACCCCAGTTCCAGACTCTTTATCTGAATATGCTTTTGCGGGTCTGCTAAGAGGAAACAAAACTGAAGTTGTTAAATGTATTTCTAACGACTTAGAAGTTCCTGCAAGTGCTGAGATTATTCTTGAGGGATATCTCATACCAGGAGAAATGGCCGCAGAAGGACCGTATGGTGATCACACTGGCTATTATAATGAAGTCGATTCTTTTCCAGTCTTTACTATAACTCATCTTACGATGAGAAAAAATCCAATATACCATTCAACTTATACAGGGAGACCACCTGATGAACCTGCCATTTTAGGCGTTGCATTGAATGAAGTATTTGTTCCTATATTACAAAAGCAATTCCCTGAAATAGTCGATTTCTATCTTCCACCAGAAGGGTGTTCTTATCGATTAGCTGTTGTCACTATAAAAAAACAATATCCAGGTCATGCTAAAAGAGTAATGATGGGCGTTTGGTCTTTTTTAAGACAATTTATGTACACCAAATTTGTGATTGTGTGTGATGATGATGTAAATGCAAGAGATTGGAATGATGTAATTTGGGCTATTACCACTCGTATGGATCCTGCAAGAGATACAGTGCTTGTAGAGAATACTCCAATTGATTATCTTGATTTTGCCTCACCCATATCAGGCTTAGGTTCAAAAATGGGATTAGATGCAACAAATAAGTGGCATGGGGAAACACAACGCGAATGGGGGGAACCTATTGTTAAAGATGAAAGTATTGTCAAAAAAATTGATGATATATGGGATAAACTAGGGATAGACTTACCAATAAAAGAAAAACTATATTGATATAAGGAGAGAAAATGCAAATTAACCTACCAGAGATTTTTGAAACAAAGGGTAAAATTGAATCGATAGAGCAATTATTACCAACAATATTTAAAATTAAAATGATAATCAACACTGTGGTCCCTTTTCTAGCTGGTCAGTATTTAAATGTTATCATGGGAGCAGAGGATAAACGGCCTTTTTCAATTGCTTCTGTTCAAAGTGAAAGTGCTAAGGGAACAACACTTATTGAGTTGCATATCGGAGGAACAGAATTAAATGAGTATAGCTTTCAAGTTATTCAAAAAGCAACTGAACAGGGATATTTAGACATTGAATTACCTAAAGGTGATTGTTATTTAAGAAAAGAGAGTGTCAGACCTCTACTATTGATTGCTGGTGGTACTGGATATTCTTATATTAGACCTTTACTAATTGAAGCTCTGGCTAATCCAGTGGGTGAAAATACAATAAGACCTATCTATTTTTATTGGGGTGTAAATCGTGTTTCTTTTTTATATGATTTAGATTCAATAAGAGCGTTAGAAGATAATTTCGATGAATTATTTTTTAATCCAGTTGTTGTCTCTCCTAATCATGGATGGCAAGGAAAAACAGGCATGGTTCTTGATGTTATTGAAAAAGATTTTGCTGATCTGTCTGAGTTTGATGTTTATTTAGCAGGGCCGATAGCTATGGCTAAAGAAGCTAGAGATAGGCTAATAAAAAATAGAAACGTATCAATGTCAAATTTATTTAGTGATACGTATTCTTATATTTAAAATGAGTTAGTATATGAATTTTAGAACAATTACACGTATAACTGGTATGCTAATCATGATTTTTTCCATTACAATGATCATACCAGGAATAGTGGCTCTTATCTATAATGATGGAGCGGGGAGGGCTTTTGCAAAAACTTTTTTTGTCGCGCTTTCTTTAGGTTTTCTATTGTGGTTTCCAAATAGGCAACAAAAAGCTGAATTAAAGTCTCGAGAGGGATTTTTGATCGTAGCGCTATTCTGGTCTGTATTAGGCAGTGTAGGATCTCTCCCTTTCTTGTTCTCTGAAAGTCCTTCTTTATCTATACCTGATGCTTTTTTTGAATCATTTTCAGGTCTTACAACGACTGGGGCAACTGTCATTGTTGGACTTGATGAGTTACCCAAAGCCATACTTTTTTATAGGCAAATGCTTCAATGGTTAGGTGGAATGGGGATAATCGTTCTAGCTGTAGCCATCCTTCCTCTTTTGGGTATTGGTGGAATGCAGTTATATCGAGCGGAAACTCCTGGACCATTAAAAGATACTAAAATGCAGCCAAGAATTGCTGAAACAGCTAAAACATTATGGATAATTTATGTTACATTAACCGTGATTTGTGCATTTTTTCTTTGGCTTGCGGGTATGTCATTATTTGATGCTATATGCCATAGTTTTGCAACTATAGCAATTGGTGGTTTTTCCACTTATGATGCAAGTGTTGCATACTTCAATAGTCCAACAATCAACACAATTATCGGCATTTTTCTCTTTATTTCTGGGTGTAATTTTGCACTACACTTTTCTGCGTTAAATGGCCGTAGTCTAAAATTCTTCTGGAGAGATCTTGAATTTAAAGTCTACTTAGGTATTCATGTATTTTTAATAATTATTTGTACTAGTGTGCTTGTTGCTCATAATGTTTACCCCACATTTAAAGAAAACTTAAATCAAGCATTTTTTCAGGTTGAGTCAATGGCTACTACTGCAGGATTTAGCACTGCTAACTTTTCCCAATGGCCGCTCTTTTTACCTATGTTGCTTATGATGGCTTCTTTTATAGGCGGCTGTGCTGGTTCAACCGGGGGAGGGATGAAAGTTATCAGAGTGCTATTACTTTATCTTCAAGGTATAAGGGAATTGAAAAGATTAGTACATCCAAATGCCATATATACAATTAAATTGGGTCAAAGAGCCTTACCAGAACGTATTATAGAGGCTGTATGGGGTTTTTTTTCAGCTTATGTACTTATTTTTGTCCTTAGTTTACTTGCCTTAATAGGGCTAGGGATGGATGAGTTCTCTGCATTTTCAGCAGTAGCCGCCACGCTTAATAATTTAGGGCCAGGGCTAGGCACTGTTGCAGCAAACTTCTCAGAAATAAGTGATGGAGCTAAATGGATTTTATTGTTGAATATGTTTTTTGGGCGATTAGAAGTATTTACTTTGCTAGTTTTACTTACCCCAACTTTTTGGCGAAATTAACCGAATTATTTAAATATAAAGAATGAGAATATTATGATTATAAATATGCCTAAACTATTAGTTATCTATTCAACATCTGATGGTCAAACACAGAAAATAGCTGATTTTATAGCGAATGAAATTAGAGAAAATTATGAAAAGGTGACTATTATAAATATAAATGACATTAAGGACGTCAATATAAATGAGTATTCACATATAATTATAGGTGCTTCAATTCGATATGGAAAATTCAGTAAGGCAATTTACAGTTTCATAGATGATACATTTGCCATACTTAATAGCAAAAAAACAGCTTTTTACTCTGTAAATTTAACAGCAAGAAAATTTGACAAAAATACCCCCGAAACAAATTCTTATACAAGAAAATTCTTAGCACGTATTCAGTGGAAACCTAAAAAATGTGCAGTATTTGCTGGTGCTCTAGTTTATCCCCAATATAAATTACTTGATAAATACATGATTAAATTGATTATGAAAATAACAAAAGGTGAAACTGATACGACTAAATCCATTGATTATACTGATTGGTTATATGTTAAAACGTGGGCAAGAGATTTTGCTGAAAAGCTCAAATAGTACAAAAAGAAATCAAAAAAACAGGAGAAGGAAAAATATTTAAAAAAAACAGTTGACGTTAATTAATTAGGTTACTATAATGCGCGTCTAACTTGATGCGAACAGCTCAAGTAGTTCATTTTAAAAACTGAATGCTCTTTAACAATTTATCAGACAATCTGTGTGGGCACTCGCAAGATATGACCAAAAGCAGACAT
>NZ_JBHLXE010000103.1:0-46667 GCF_042432445.1 Thorsellia kenyensis
ACTTTTCGACCCTCAATTAATCCCATGCGACTGACAGCGGGTATGCACTTATTATACGAATCCACGTTTTGCTAATTAATAATAAAGTAAAAAAAAGAGATCAGCTGTTAAAGTTCTTTTTTTATTTAAATTGTCACTTTTGAACGATAAACGTTGTAATTAAATAGATGAATCAACAATGTGTTTATAAATCACATAATAAGTATTCTTGTTATGTTGATTACTTATATTCTTAATAAAAGTGATATAAAAGTAAAATAATTAACAGGAAATAAAATTGGATAAATGCGATTTGACTACTTTAATATTTAAAAGGATTTAATCATATGAGTAATGAAAATTTAATTCGTCTAAGCTTATTTTTACTTAGCGTTATTATTTTTGGTCTATTAGAGTATTTATTTCCCTCTCAAAAACTTAAATCAACACGTTTCATAAGATGGTCAATCAACTATTCGTGTGTAATAATAGCCAGCTTTTTAATGCGCATTTTATTACCTATTTCAGCAACAGGTGCGGCTATCATTGCAGAGAAAAGTAATATAGGGTTATTCAATCAATTTCTTCTATCGAGCCCGGTTGTGGTTGTTATATCCATTTTACTTTTTGATTTACTTATCTATTTGCAGCATTTAGCATTTCACGCAATTCCTTTATTCTGGCGCTTACATCAAGTGCATCATATTGATGAATCAATTGATACTTCTACCGCCCTAAGATTCCACCCTCTGGAATTTTTATTTTCAATGGGGATAAAAATTGGATTTATTTTCTTACTTGGGATCCCCTTTTTAGCTGTGTTACTTTTTGAGATCATTTTGAATAGTATGGCGATTTTCAATCACGCTAATTTAAAATTACCACAAAAATTAGATAAGTATTTACGTTTGTTTCTCGTCACGCCTGATATGCATCGGATTCACCACTCTACTTTACCCAGTGAATTTAATAGTAATTTCGGCTTTAATCTTTCCGTATGGGATAAACTATTTAAAACCTATATTCAAAACCCTTCAGTAGATACTACCTTAATGCCGATAGGTCAAAAAGGTTTTGAGGACAGAAATAAAACAACATTATTCAAAATGCTATTGCACCCTATAAACGCACGTATCAAAAAATAATTTGCCTGATTTCCAAGAAATTTATAATACCCATGCATCATTCTTAAGTGCTTTGTTATATAATTATTCAAATAACGTTGATAAAAGTTATCTTTTTAGTTATACAATATGAATTATCAACATAGCAATTAATATCATCAAATTAAGGTTTAACTTATGACAAATTCTATTAAAACAGTTGCTGATATCCGCCAAACTTTCATCCGTTTTTATGAGAGTAAAGGACATCAAGCTGTAGATAGCAGTTCTTTGGTACCACATAACGATCCGACTCTCCTCTTTACAAATGCAGGGATGAATCAGTTTAAAGACTTATTCTTAGGAGCCCAGAAAAGAGACTACACCAGAGCAGTTACAGCCCAACGCTGTGTGCGTGCAGGTGGAAAGCATAACGATCTCGAAAATGTAGGTTATACAGCTAGGCATCATACGTTTTTTGAAATGTTAGGTAACTTTAGCTTTGGTGATTATTTTAAAAAGGATGCCATTCATTATGCATGGGAACTCCTAACAAGTCCTCAATGGTTTGGTTTACCTAAAGAAAAATTACTAGTAACAATCTACCACACAGATGATGAAGCCTATGACATATGGCATAAAGAAATTGGCATCCCCCATGAAAAGATAATTCGCATAGGAGATAATAAAGGCGAAAAATATGCCTCTGATAACTTCTGGCAAATGGGTGATACAGGTCCATGTGGTCCTTGTTCTGAGATATTCTATGATCATGGTGAACATCTGTTTGGAGGCCCCCCAGGCTCACCTGATGAAGATGGAGATCGCTTTATTGAAATTTGGAATTTGGTTTTTATGCAGTTTAACCGCTTAGCTGATGGTACACTAGAAAACCTTCCTAAACCTTCCATCGACACAGGAATGGGCCTTGAGCGCTTAAGCGCAGTACTTCAACACGTTAACTCTAACTATGATATCGATTTGTTTCAATTTCTAATCAAAACCATTGCGAAAATCTTGAATGTCACTGATTTAAATAATAAATCTCTACGTGTTATAGCAGATCACATCCGTTCTACTGCTTTTTTAATTGGCGATGGTGTTCTTCCATCTAATGAAGGAAGAGGTTATGTCCTACGTCGAATTATTCGAAGAGCTGTAAGGCATGGTAACCTACTTGGGGCTAAAGAAGCATTTTTCCATAAACTAGTCAAACCTTTAATTGAAGTGATGGACAGTGCAGGTGATGCACTTAAAGCACAACAATCATTAATAGAAACCACTCTAAAAGCTGAAGAAGAACAATTTGCACGTACTCTTGAACGCGGACTCATCTTACTTGATGAGGCATTAAGTAATCTTAAAGGAAATGAATTAAGTGGTGAAATAGTCTTTAGATTATATGATACATTCGGTTTCCCAAGCGATCTCACGGCTGATGTATGTCGTGAAAAAAATATAACAATTGATGAGACTGGTTTTTTACGTGAAATGGATAATCAGCGAAAACGTGCTCGAGAGTCAAGTGGTTTTAATACGCAATATGCTGCGCAAATTAATCCTACAGAAAAATCACAATTTGAAGGATATGAAATTGACCAAACAGTTGCTACAGTTAAGTCTATTTTTGTGGATGGCAAAGCAGTTAATGCTCTCTCTTCTGGTGAACAAGGTATCATCATTTTGGATACAACCACTTTTTATGCCGAGTCTGGTGGGCAAATTGGGGACACGGGACAACTCGTAGCGAATCAAACCCTATTTGAGGTGCAGGATACCCAAAAATATGCAGATGCCATAGGGCATATTGGTATATTAGCACAAGGGTCATTGAAAGTAGGTGACAGATTAAATACGCAAATTAATGAAATGAGAAGGGAAGCTATTAGACTCAATCATTCAGCAACACATTTATTACATTCAGCTCTCCGTGAAACTTTAGGTACCCACGTTACCCAAAAAGGTTCTTTAGTCAATGAAGAAGCCTTGCGCTTTGACTTTTCTCATAATGAAAGTATCTCAAACGATGAACTAAGACAAATTGAACACAAAGTGAATAAAGCAATTCGTAAAAACTTTTTGATTGAAACCCATTTGATGAATATTGATGATGCAAAGGCAAAAGGCGCAATGGCACTTTTTGGTGAAAAATACAGCGATACTGTTCGCGTATTATCAATGGGTGATTATTCAATTGAGCTTTGTGGTGGAACACATGCAAAACGAACGGGAGACATAGGTTCATTTATTATTACAAGTGAGTCTGGTATAGCTGCGGGGATCAGAAGAATTGAAGCAACAACGGGTAAAACTGCACTTGAATTAATTCAAAAAAATCAAGATAACCTCTCCTCATTATCTCAATTCTTAAAAACCGATAAAGATAGCTTACTAGAAAAAATAACTGCGCAAGTTGAAAAAAACAAACAGTTAGAAAAAGAAATAGCTCAACTCAAAGCCGCACAATTGAGCCAAAATAAAAATGAACTGATCTCTCAAGCCAAAACTATCAATGGGCTTAAAGTGATTACTCATAAGGTGCACAGTAATGATATTAAACTACTCAGAAACCTGATTGATGACTTAAAAAATCAAATCACAACAGGGATCATTGTATTAGCTGCCATAGACACTGAAGCCAATAAAGTGACTTTATTGGCTGGTATCACCACGGATTTAATTAATCAATTGAGTGCAGGCAAACTTGTTGCTCATCTTGCACCATTCATTGATGGTAAAGGCGGCGGGAAACCCGATTTTGCTCAAGCTGGAGGGACACTCCTTACCGGAATAGATTCAGCATTTAACGCGATAGAAAGTTGGATCACTTCTCAATAATTTGAAAGTCTTTTTCTGATCCAGATCCCCCCTTAATGGTTCTATATTTAGTAAGGGGGGATTTTCAGCAATTGTTTAGATAAAATTACCACTCCAAAAACCTCGCTATTTTTCAATAACTTAAATTAAATATTCAATTTTATTGCTTTGTGTGTTTACGTCTAATTTTGTAATAAAACATTTCTATTTGCACCTAAAAAGTAAATATATTCAAATTGTTATTTAAATACAAAAATGAATGGACATTTGTGTTTCATTTTTTGTATTATACGCACGCAGTCCGGTGTTAAACATTTGTGTATTTTATCACTTGCACTTGAACTGTGACTTAATACACTAATTTCTAAAGCATAAAAAAGGATGATAAAATGCTCATATTGACACGCCGCATAGGTGAAACACTGATTATAGGAGATGACGTAAAAATCACTGTACTTGATGTTAAAGGTAATCAAATTCGTATTGGTATTGATGCCCCTAAGTCACTCAGCGTACATAGGGAAGAAATTTACCAACGTATTCAAGATGACAAATCAAAAGACGCTTAGTATATAAAAGTCTTTTTTGTTATGAATATTCTGTTCTTTTTCTAAAAACGTTGTAGTAAGCAGTTTTATTTTTACATACCAGGTTAATAAATCTTATAACTCAGCTTGTTTAAGGCACACTATGTGCCTTAATATGTCATATTCACTTTCTCCTTTAATTAATATCTTGTTTTTTTATCCTAATTGATTTGCCCTGCTCTCACTCCTTTTTTATCCTTATTTACTAAAAAAATGACTTTACACCACAAAATTGAATACCTTTTGCACAAACGAACACAACATTTGTAAAAATGATTTGACTTATTTTTTTCAGACCGTATTATACACCGCACTTCTTGTTGCTAAACATCAAGAATCGGTGAGATGGCCGAGAGGCTGAAGGCGCTCCCCTGCTAAGGGAGTATGCGGTTTATCCCGCATCGAGGGTTCGAATCCCTCTCTCACCGCCATTTTTTTGCATCCGTAGCTCAGCTGGATAGAGTACTCGGCTACGAACCGAGCGGTCGGAGGTTCGAATCCTCCCGGATGCACCATTTATCAGTTCCTAATGTAATCCTTACCTATGCATCCGTAGCTCAGCTGGATAGAGTACTCGGCTACGAACCGAGCGGTCGGAGGTTCGAATCCTCCCGGATGCACCATCTTTATATCTGAGAGTAACCTAGTTCAAGTGATTGATTTTTTCTTTGAATATGTAGACACTCCTTATTCATTGGTAGTGCTATTTTTTAATGCCTTTCTGAGTGCTACAATATTACCTTTGAGCTCAGAACTCATTTACTTGAGTCTGCTGAAATTTACCTCACACTCTTTTTTTACTCTTTGGTTAATTGCTTCTATCGGTAATACACTAGGAGGCATAACTAATCTATTCATTGGTAGGTTGTTCCCCAGTAAAACAAAAAATAGCAAAACAAAAATCTATACAACTGCACAGATCTGGATCAATAAATATGGCTACTATGCTTTGTTACTGAGCGCCGTGCCCCTCATAGGTGATCTCCTTTGCTTAATTGCTGGATGGCAAAGACTAAAAATAAGAAAATGCTGTTTGTTTCTATTTATAGGAAAAGCGGGAAGATATGGAATGATAAGTATACCTTTTCTTTTTTAGTCTTATAAAGACAATAGATAATTTTTATAAGACTAAAATCCATATTATATAATGAATCAAGTGTATAGTTTAAAAAATATTATTTTGAAAATATTTGTTTAATGAATGGTTTTCGATCATTCATGCGATTGCACTCAAATTCGTTTATACATATTGTTCTTTAAATGCTAAACTGAAGATAAATTAGTCTTCTTCAACTCTTCATCTGGTTATAACCTTACTTAGAAGATAGTATCTACATAACTTAATTTTCAAGTATGGTAAAATTTACCTAACTGGTTGTGAATGAGCTACAATAAAAACATTGTGAAATAAACTTACTCATAGCTAAAATGTAATAAATAAAGAGAGAAACATAGTGATCCCAAATATATCATCAGCACTTAATTGGTTAGAATCAAATCCTGAGGCGTTAAACGGTATCCGACGCGGCCTTGAGCGAGAATCTTTACGAATTGATAAAGAAGGTAACCTTGCTAAAACATGCCACCCACAGATTTTAGGCTCTACTTTGACTCATCCCTGGATAACCACCGATTTTGCCGAATCGCTGTTAGAATTTATTACCCCAGCGCAAACGAATATCAAGGAAACCTTTGCTTTTCTGAATGACTTACATATTAATACGATCAAATCGATTGGTGATGAACAACTATGGCCTTTTAGCATGCCTTGCTTTATTGCTAATGATGAAGAGGTACGGATTGCTGAGTATGGTTCTTCTAACATCGGTAAGTTAAAAGCACTTTACCGTGAAGGTCTAAAACAAAGATATGGCGCTGTCATGCAAACGATTGCTGGAGTACACTATAACTTCTCTTTTCCTATGAGTTTTTGGAGTGCGTATCTAGGAGTTGGTGATGAAGTCACTGGCAAAAATGAAATTTCTGCTGCCTATTTAAAACTCATCAGAAATTATTATCGCTTTGGTTGGGTTATTCCTTACTTATTTGGCGCATCTCCTGCAATATGCCGTTCTTTTTTAAATAATAAATTAACTAAATTACCTTTTGAATTTACTGACTCTATGGCTTATTTGCCTTATGGTACCTCTTTGAGGTTAAGCGATCTAGGCTATACTAGTTCAGCACAAAGTGCCCTTGGTTTAACTTATAACAGCGTTGATACCTATATCGGCCAAGTTAGACATGCAATGACGTTGAAATCCGAAGAATTTCAAGCTATTGGACTTGAAAAAGAGGGTAAACGCATTCAAATTAACAGTAATATTCTTCAAATTGAAAATGAACTGTATGCACCAATTAGACCGAAAAGAGTCACATTAACGAATGAGCGACCATCTGATGCTATATTAAGAGGTGGTATTCAGTATGTCGAGGTGAGATCGCTTGATATTAACCCTTTCTCTCCTATTGGCATTAATGAGGAGCAAGCAAGATTTGTCGATCTCTTTTTGATTTGGTGTGTACTTGCCGACGCACCTATGATGCGTAGTGAAGAAATACAATATACAAAAAGAAACTGGCAAAAAATTGTCGTGGAGGGTAGAAAACCTGAACAAACGATTTCTGTTGGTTGTGAAGGACAGGAACAACCTTTACGCTTAATTGGTAAGAGTTTATTTGTTGATTTAACCAGAATTGCTAGAATTTTAGATAGACAAGAAACTGATAATTCCTATGAAGATGTCTGTAATAAGTGGATCAAAGCCTTTGATGAACCTGAATTAACTTATTCAGGTCAGCTGCTTGAGCGCTTTAAAAAAGAAGGTTTATCTCAGGTTGGTTTATCCCTTGCGAAAAGTTATAAAGAGGCATTGAATCAAAGCAGTTATCAAGTATTAACTAAAGACGATTTTGTGGAACAAAGTCAATTATCTATAAAAAAACAAAAAGAAATAGAAGCACAAGATAACATTCCTTTTGCTGAATTCTTAAAGCAAAATGGTGGTGAATAATTACGTTGTATTAACCTTTACTTATTGGAGATATCATTATGCCTTTATTAGATAGTTTTACTGTTGACCATACCCGTATGAATGCACCAGCGGTGCGAGTAGCTAAAAAAATGACAACCCCTAAGGGCGACTCCATTACGGTATTCGATTTGCGTTTTTGTGTCCCAAACGAAGAAATTTTGTCTGAAAAAGGGATTCATACTTTAGAACATTTGTTTGCTGGTTTTATGCGCGACCACTTGAACAATCAAGATGTTGAAATTATTGATATTTCACCAATGGGTTGCCGCACAGGTTTTTATATGAGCTTAATAGGTACTCCAAATGAACAACAAGTGAGTACCGCTTGGCTAGCGGCTATGAATGATGTTTTAGCTGTAAAAGATCAGAAAAAAATTCCAGAATTAAATGAATATCAATGTGGTACCTATCAAATGCACTCTTTAGAAGAAGCACAAGAGATTGCACAAAATGTGATTAAAAGAGGCGTTAGCGTTAATCTTAATGAAGAACTCACCTTGAGTGATGAGAAATTAGATGCTCTTAGCCATCACTAAGATAATTTGAATGTGAGGGATTTAAGTCAATCAAGCGACCACTTTTATCCCCGTAATCAACCGTTAGATACTATGAGGTTTAAGTGTGATAGGTCAAACAATTTCTGAAGACGATTCGGGCTATTGGGTGGTTACCAATGGCCAATCCGTTTTTCTTCACCAAGGAGAGTTGCCTTTAGGAGAAGCAAAACAATTTAATTTGACTGGAAAACAAGGCTTTTTAATCGGTGAATTTGAAAACTCAAAGGTAATTGCTATTGCACAAACCAGAGACAAAGGTATGAGCCCTTTGAGGCCACTACTTAACCTCGACCCCGTATTATTTCAGCTGATCGGTAAAGCCGTACAACTCATTGAATTTCATATCTCACATAAATATTGCGGCTACTGTTCAACAGAAATGATACATAGCTACCATGAGTGGGCTATGCTATGTCCGAATAACGAATGTAAACAGCGTTACTACCCCCAAATTGCACCTTCTGTTATTGTTGCTATCAAAAAAGAAAATAAAATTCTACTAGCTAATCACACAAGACATAGAGGGGAGATCTATACCGTTCTTGCTGGTTTTGTGGAAGTCGCTGAAAAAGTTGAAGATGCCGTGCGACGTGAAGTCATGGAAGAGTGTGGTATCAAGATTAAAAATATTCGCTATGTCAGCTCACAACCTTGGCCTTTTCCACATTCATTGATGCTGGCTTTTATGGCAGATTACGATTCAGGTGAAATCCAATGCGATAAAAAAGAGATCCTAGATGCTGATTGGTATGATATTGATAATCTTCCTAATCTTCCTCCCTATGGTACCATCGCAAGACGATTGATTGAAGACACCATTATCCTTTGCAGGGATACTACTGATCATGCGTGATCAGTTGACAAAATAAGATAAAAAATAGGATTGACAACTTATGCAACAGACATTAAAGAATGATCGCTATCTCAAAGCGCTATTAAACGAACCTGTAGATTGCACCCCCGTATGGATGATGAGGCAAGCAGGAAGATACCTACCAGAATACAGAGAGTTAAGAGCGCAAGCGGGTGATTTTATGTCGTTATGTAAGAACCCTGAGCTTGCCTGTGAGGTAACATTACAACCACTGAGACGTTTTGATTTAGATGCGGCGATTTTATTTTCAGATATTTTGACTATCCCTGATGCGTTAGGTTTAGGGCTCTATTTCACACCTGGAGAAGGCCCTTGCTTCGAGCGCCCTATCAAATCTTTCGATGATATAAAAAAATTGGCCGTATTCGATCCTGAGCAGGAACTTGGTTATGTCATGAATGCGGTGAGAACCATCCGAAAAGCCCTAGCAGGTAGCGTGCCTTTAATTGGATTCTCTGGTAGCCCTTGGACCCTCGCCACGTATATGATTGAAGGTGGCAGCAGTAAAGCATTCACTAAAATTAAAAAAATGCTCTATAGTGATCCTAAGGCCCTGCATTTATTACTCGACACATTAGCAGATTGTGTTATTGTCTATTTAAATGCACAAATTAAAGCCGGTGCGCAATCTGTAATGATTTTTGATACTTGGGGCGGAGTATTGAGCAAAAAGGCTTACTTAGAGTTTTCTTTACCTTATATGCAAAAAATTGTCTCCGAGCTCATTAAAATCAATGAAAACCGTAAAGTACCTACAACTCTGTTTACCAAGAATGGTGGCCAGTGGTTAGAACATATAGCTCAAACAGGTTGTGATGCTGTTGGTGTAGATTGGACAACTGATCTTGATGTTGCAAAATCAAAAGTTGGGACTCGTGTTGCTCTTCAAGGCAATATGGATCCTAGTGTCTTATATGCTCCAAAAGAGATCATAGAAGAAGAAGTCCAACGCCTCTTAGCGCAATACGGTGAAGGCAGTGGCCATGTCTTTAATCTCGGCCATGGTATCCATTTAGATGTCAACCCAGAACATGCGAAGCATTTTATTGATGCGGTGCATATTTACTCAAAACCCTATCATATGAAATGATACGTTTTAAATAAAAGATATCTTCTATTAGATGATTTATTCCAATAATAAACTTCTCTTCGTGTTGATGAACTCAGTAAAAAATAAAGCCTCAACACGACACTCTCGTATAACGCTAGGACTATTGCATGTTTAGAAATCCATTACAGTTAAGATTAAAGAAACTTTCACCCCAACAATTACAGTTATTTATGCTAGTTTTATGTGAAAGAATGGCGATTAACTATGGTTTTTTTGCACTCAATACTGAACAAAAAGTTAATTTTGATAAGTTTAAACAAATTATGAACTTACTCTGGGAAAGTCTAAGTGTTAAAAATGTTCAAATTAATTTTGATGGCCAATTAGAAAAATTAGAGCTTCTCATCCCTCAAGAATCTGACTATTCAATTTATGCAGTTCATCCTGCGATTGATGCTTGTGAAGCACTTTCTGAAGCACTGCATGCAAAATTAACCGATGATGTTTTAGAGCATGCTTTATCAGTGAGCCAAATTTCTCTAAAAACGGTGTGCGATGTTTATTTAGCTGAGCATGACATTGAAATTACTGAAGCAGAAGCAAATGAACTTGAACCCATAAAGGATGAATGGGATAATCAATGGGAAATATTCCGTCTCATTTTAGATACCCCCTTTAGCGCCTCTTTTGTTAAGGAACTAAAAGAAGAAGTCAGCCAAATAAAAGAGAGCCAAATTGGACTTTTTTTATCTTAATTAACGCGCCAAAATAGTTTTTGGGACTAAAAAAGTTCATTTCCTGAATTTTTTTAGTGAATAAATGTAATTTATCCGGCTTTTACTAGCATTTATTACATCAAAAATCTATAATGCCGCGCAATTTTAACATTGCAACGCTAGGAAAATACTATGACTCAATCTGTCGAAAAATATATTGTTACTTGGGATAACCTACAAATCTTTGCTCGAACTTTAGCGAAAAGACTTCTTCCCGTATCCCAATGGAAAGGTATTATTGCTGTAAGTCGAGGAGGTCTTGTTCCTAGCGCACTATTAGCAAGAGAGTTAGGGATCAGACATGTAGATACTATTTGTATCTCAAGTTATGATCATGATCACCAAAGAGAAATGCGTATCCTAAAACAAGCACAAGGAGACGGAGAAGGATTTATTGTGGTTGATGATTTAGTTGATAGCGGCAATACCGCCCGTGTAATCCGTGAAATCTATCCTAAAGCGAAATTTGTCACCATTTTTGCTAAGCCTGCAGGTGAACACCTTGTCGATGACTTTGTACAGCCTATCGCCCAAGATACATGGATTGAACAGCCTTGGGATATGGGAGTCAGCTTTGTCAAACCTATCTGTGAAGAATTTAAAGAGTAATTTTTGATTTACTGATTGATATATATTCACTGACTTTTTTATTTTGGCATGTTGTGACATTTGTCTTAACCCTGATCCACACTATGGAGGTATATCATGGTACTACCCGCACCTTTTGATACGTCAGATTTATGCGATCATTATCACGAAGAGATTAATGTGGTCGATCCTATGTTCGTCAATTATGGCGGCAGAACTCATTTTTATGGGAGAGTCACGACGGTTAAATGTTTTGAGGATAATGGTTTACTATTTGATATCCTCCAAGAAGATGGCGCTGGTCGAGTACTCATTATTGATGGGGGCGGCTCTGTCAGACGTGCCCTGGTTGATAATGAAGTGGCGAGTTTGGCATTTGAAAATAATTGGGAAGGATTAATCGTTTATGGTGCGATTAGGCATGTAGATGATTTGTCAGAAATAGACATTGGGATCTCTGCTTTAGCGTCAATTCCTGTCGGAGTAGATGCCGTTGGCATCGGAGAAACTGATGTAAGAGTCAATTTTGGTGGCGTGACTTTCTTCTCTGATGATTATGTGTATGCCGATAACACAGGTATCATTCACTCAGAAGAACCACTTAGCCTAGATGATTCGGATGAATTTTTTAGTGAATAATTAATCACTAAAAATTTTGTTTAGATTTACACTTCTCTTTAAACACATCCCAACGTGTTGAAATGAAATATTTCAACACGTAATGCACTAACAAAGTAAATAGCCACCTCATTGATGAAGTAAATATACAGCAAACTGAGACAATACAGCTCTTATGTGATCTCAATTTTAATATGAACTTCTTTCGTTGCATTTAAATACAATAAATTTAAGGGAAAATGTAGCCTAATTTTCCAAAAGAATCACTCTTCGTATTAGAAATGTTTTACTAACTCCCCTAGAACATACCTATTTTCTTAAGATTTCGGACAACAAATATCGCTATAAATACCTTAATAAAATCTAAAGGTAAAAAAACAAGCATACTCATCAAAGCGTTAGATAAAGTAATGTTCCCAACTATACTTAGCCAGATAACACCAAAGCCATAGACTACAACGATTCCTCCCAATATCATCACACTCAACTCTGCTACCAAATTCTGCTGACAGAAACTTTTTTGATAAAAAAAACCAATTATAAACGCCGCGATTATCCAGCCATAAATGAAGCCAGCTGTTGGACCCACGAATGGAGCTAACCCTCCTTTTCCTCCTGATAACAAGGGAAATCCGATGGCAACTAATACGCAAAAAAGTATCATAGCAAGCGCCCCTTTTTTTGCGCCTAATAATGCACCAGCAAGCATAGGACCTAATGACTGTAAAGTGATAGGCACTGCTATAATAGGAAAAATTATTGGAGGGAAAACGCCAAATGCAGCCATAAGTGCTGCAAATAAGGCAATATAAACAAGATCTTTTGTTGACATAAGACTACCTATTTTTTTTATTAGAAGAGATAGATTCAAAGCCTCTAGCATCTAAAGCCTGAGTCAGCTCATCTGCTTGTTTAAAGACTCGAATGCATATCGGGATAATTAACGCAAATGGATGATGTTCAACCCCTCTTGAACACTGCGCTTCTCTGACTTGATGAGCGATTTCATATAGCATAGGAATAAACCGAATAGTTAGGAGCATACACAAACTGATTTTTGATACATTAATACCAAAGCAACTTAAAGGAGTTAATATATTTGTGATGACATCCATCATTTCCGTCATACGAGTTGTGAGACTTATCATGCTAGAAAATAAAATAACAACGAAAAGTCTTAAGACAATCACTAAGGCAAGCATAAAACCATGTGTATAGGCATTAAAACAAAAAATCATCAGGAGCAATAAAAAAGAGACTTTTATTAGTTTTCTAAGCTGAGAATAAGGTAATGATGAAAAATAATATAATAGGGTTATAGACACTAATAGCCCTAGTACCAAAGACATATTTGGAATAACAAACATCAGTGTTGTGATAAAAAATAATAATAGCAATTTAAACCAAGCAGGTAATTTATGCAAAAAGGACTGCCCATCATAATAAACAGAAATCATGCCATTAAATCCTCATAAAACTTAATAGCCTCTTTAGGGGAACTATCGACTTTAATTACCCCCTCATCTAGCACTAAAACACGTTGAAAATTATTTAATAATACCAAATCGTGAGTGATCATGATCACTTTGATTGATAACGAATCAATTAATTGTGCTATTTTTTTTCTATTACGTAAATCAAGTAATGTGGTGGGTTCATCAAAGACAATATATTCAGGTTTCGTAGCTAACACACCTAAAATAGCCAGTAACTGCTTTTGACCACCACTTAGCAAATGTGCCGGAGAATCTTTGAACTCCCATAAGCCGTATTGAGTTAAAAATTCTTCGCACAGTGACGCAATTTCATCTTTGGATAACCCTTTATTTTTTAGGCCAAAAGCAAAATCTTCACCTACAGTAGGCATTACAATTTGATTATCTGGATTTTGAAAAACAAAACCGACTTTTTGCCGAACGGTTTTCCTTGCTTTACAGGTATCGAAACCATCAACAAGCACCTCTCCTTCTGTAGGTAACAGCAGACCATTAATTAATCTGACCAGAGAACTTTTACCCCCACCATTACTGCCAATGATCCCCACTCTTGCTTGGTCAATACTTAAATCAAAAGGTTTTAAAATGGGCTTACCAGACAAAGTAAGTGAAACTTGATTAAATTGAATCATATATGAATGGACCTTAAGCAGTTTTTTATGAGGATTGAGAAGGATTATAAAGACACCTGAGTATAAAAAACAGGTAAGTTTAATTGACTAAAGCACAATTAACGCACAAATCAACTCATTAAAGCTAAATTTTTAGCTTTAATATTTTGTTATCCTTAGCTTGATTTTTTTCTGCGTCATGCCAGAAAAGATAAGTAGTTTAATGGACTTTTTAAGAAGGCTAATGCTAAAGCCAATCGCCTTATAATTAATAACAAACAATGGTCTTAGAAATTCAACCAAAAGCTTATCAATTATTTGCATGTTATTTAGCCCAAACATATGCATAAACATAATGTTTAACAGTTATATACGAAATTTTATCACTTAAATGGCTTAATTTTTATATCCCAAAAGAGACACAAGATCATTTTTCGATATTTAGACATACTGATTCAAGCGACTATTTCAGAGAAATTAAATCTCAAATTAAACAATATGGCATCAACAGTTTCTTTTTATTTATATTAAAAAGACCTAGCCTACATTTAATTAGAGATTATTCTATGGATACCATGTGAGTACACACCAAAATGATTTATCGGATTTCATACCTACTAAGCATATCAATATTAAGATGATACTTGGAGAGATAATTTAAGCTTTTTCCTGTCTATCAGATGGTGTAAACTACTTTAAATACATTAAAGTGACATATAAGCAATCATAGTCCGAACAAACAATCATTATATACTGTTGATGTTTTCAATTTTTAAAGCCTTTTTTCTATATCTTTGAAAATATAATGTATTTAAAAGAAAAGAGGCGACAAACGCAATTAAACCATAGAGTAAAGGGATGAAAATTGTGGCAAAACACACCAGCAGAAATTCAGCCACTTCAGCAGGACCATTGTGATAACGCTCCACAACCAATGCATAGATCAAATATGTCGCTAATGGAATAAGAAAAATAATTGGCACAAACAACCCACATAAGATATTTTGCTGCATATGCTCCCTATGTAAGTTGTGTACAAATACAATGCCAAACACTGTTGTAGGCAAGATAACTAGCACAAAAGAGAAAATAGCAGGTGGAAGCAACCGCATAATAACTAGAAAAAAAAATTGCCCTAAACTTTGGGTTTCTTGCAAGAATGTAAGTTTTAAAAAAACGACTAGGCCATACAAAAAATACAGAGCAAGCCCAATGAGTAACGGCCCGAGTGAAAAAATGTATACTAATCGTTTCTCTGGTTTATACATGACACACCTTATTAATCTCCAAGAACTGCCTTAATATAATCTCAAAATTGAAACACGATTTTACTCTTCTGAATCATACCCTAGGTTAGGTGCTAACCATTTTTCTGCTTCTCGTATCGGCATATTTTTTCGCTGTGCATAGTCTTCGACTTGATCACGTTGAATTTGTGCTACAGCAAAGTAACGACTTTCTGGATGACTAAAATACCATCCAGCCACTGAAGCTCCTGGCCACATTGCATAAGATTCGGTTAATGACATGCCTATTTTTTTCTCTACATTTAACAGCTCCCAGATAACAGATTTCTCAGTGTGCTCTGGGCAAGCTGGATAGCCAGGTGCAGGTCTTATTCCTTGATATTTTTCGCGAATAAGCTCTTCATTAGATAAATTCTCATCAGGCGCATAACCCCAGAATTCTTTACGCACTTGCTGATGTAAATACTCAGCAAATGCTTCAGCTAATCTATCAGCCAGAGCTTTGAGCATAATTTTATTATAATCATCGTGTTTTTTATCATACGCTTCAGCTAAACGATCTTCTTCCAATCCGCCTGTGACTGCGAACGCACCAAAATAATCACGCACCCCTGAGGATTTTGGTGCAATAAAATCGGCCAAGCAATAATTAGCAAATTCTTCTTTACTTGTTTGTTGACGTAAATGTCTTGTAACTGATAAAACCGTATCACGATTTTCATCTGTATAAATCTCAACATCATCCCCCACGCGGTTAGCAGGAAACAACCCAAAAATCCCTTTGGGCAGTAGCGTTTGTGATCGAGCTAATTCATCAAGCAACAGATTTGCGTCACTAAAGAGTTTTTTCGCTTCAACCCCCACCACTTCATCTTCCAATATCCTCGGATATTTTCCTGCTAAAGACCAAGTCATAAAAAATGGTGTCCAGTCGATATATTCTCTTAGGAGCATTATAGAGGCTTCTATTTCTTTAACGCCAAGGAACTTAGGCTTAGGTGGTGTGTAGTTTTGCCAATCTATTGCAAATGCATTGCCCCTTGCAGCTTGTAAACTAATAGGAGGAGTTCTTGGTTTTTTACGTGCATGTTGTGCTCTGACCACTTCATACTCTTCTTTTATTCGTGATACAAATTCAGGTCTTTGCTCATCAGAGATAAGAGCAGCAACCACACCAACACTTCTAGATGCATTTTGAACATAAACAGTCGGCGCATTTTTGTAATTTGGTTCAATTTTGACAGCAGTATGAGCTTTAGATGTAGTCGCTCCGCCAATCAAAAGAGGCAAATAAAAATCTTGTCTTTGCATCTCTTTAGCTACATTTACCATTTCATCTAATGAAGGGGTAATTAATCCAGATAACCCTATTATGTCAACATTTTCAGCGCGTGCCGTATCTAATATTTTTTGAGTTGGTACCATAACACCCAAATCAATGATTTCATAATTATTACATTGAAGTACGACACCTACTATATTTTTGCCGATATCATGCACGTCACCTTTTACAGTAGCTAGAAGTATTTTTCCATTGGTTTGTCCTGCTTGCTTACTGGCCTGAATGAAAGGTTCGAGATAAGCAACTGCTTGTTTCATGACACGAGCAGATTTCACCACTTGAGGTAAAAACATTTTCCCTGCACCAAATAAATCTCCGACGGTATTCATTCCCGCCATCAAAGGACCTTCAATCACATCAATTGGCTTAGCTGCCTGCTGTCTCGCTTCTTCAGTGTCTTCTTCTATAAATTCCGTGATTCCTTTTATCAAAGCATGCTCTAAACGTGCATTCACCTCTAAATGCCGCCACTGCGCTTGTTCACTGACTGTTTCACTTACATGACCACGATATTTTTCTGCTAAGGCAAGGAGTACCTCAGTAGCATTACCATGTCGATTTAAAACCACGTCTTCAACCGCTGTTTTTAACTCAGGATCTAACTCATCATAAATTGCTAATTGTCCTGCATTTACGATCCCCATACTCAAACCTGCTTTAATTGCATGGTATAAAAAGACTGCATGTATGGCTTCTCTAACTGGCTCATTTCCTCTAAATGAGAAAGAGACATTAGATACACCACCAGAAATCAAAGCATGCGGTAATTCACGTTTAATGTCTTCACAAGCCCCAATAAAATCCATGGCATAATTATTATGTTCTTCTATTCCTGTGGCAATCGCAAAAATATTGGGATCAAATATAATATCCTCAGGGGGGAATAACACTACTTCAGTCAATATTTGATACGCACGACGACAAATTTCAATTTTTCTAGCTCTAGTATCTGCTTGGCCCTGCTCGTCAAATGCCATTACAACAACAGCTGCCCCATAACGCTTAACTAATTTAGCTTGTGCAATAAAACTCTCTTCCCCTTCTTTTAGAGAAATTGAATTAACTATCCCTTTACCCTGAATACACTGAAGGCCCGCTTCAATGATTTCCCATTTTGATGAGTCAATCATGATAGGAACTCTGGCTATATCCGGCTCACCTGCGATCAAATTCAAAAATCTGACCATGGCAGCTTTAGAATCAAGCATTCCCTCATCCATATTGATGTCGATAATTTGTGCACCACTCTCGACTTGTTGAAGTGCCACAGCTAATGCCTCGTGGTAATTTTCTTCTTTGATTAATCGTTTAAACTTAGCAGAACCGGTCACATTAGTTCTTTCACCAACATTGACAAAAAGTGAATTTTGATTGATTATTAATGGTTCAAGCCCACTTAGACGGCACGCTTTTTCAATAATAGGAGTAGTTCGTGGTTTTATCCCTTCTACTGCCTTCGCTATCGCTCGGATGTGTTCTGGCGTTGTGCCGCAGCATCCACCTACAATATTAAGAAAACCAGAAGAGGCCCACTCTTTAATTTCCAATGACATTTCATGGGCATCTAAGTCATACCCACCAAAAGCATTAGGTAACCCCGCATTTGGATGTGCAGAGACAGCACATTCACTTATCTTGGACAATTCTGCAAGATAAGGTCTTAATTCTTTTGGTCCTAGAGCACAATTCAAACCAAAACTAACCGGATTTGTATGCCTTAAAGAGTGATAAAATGCCTCAGTCGTTTGCCCTGATAATGTACGGCCTGATGCATCTGTTATCGTGCCCGAAATCATAACTGGTAGCTTAATCCCTAGAGCTTCAAATTCAGACTCGATAGCAAATGCAGCTGCTTTTGCATTTAAAGTATCAAAAATCGTCTCAATCATTATGATATCAGCCCCTCCTGACACCAATGCCTTGATCGCTTCTCTATAAGCTTTCACTAATTGCTCGAAATTAACATTACGAAAGGCAGGATCATTGACATTAGGAGATAAAGAAGCTGTTCTATTAGTAGGACCAAGCACCCCTGCTACGAATCTTGGTTTTTCTGGCGTTATAACATTCCATTTATCGACTGCTTGCCTAGCTAGCTGTGCTGCTGCAAAATTAATTTCATAAACCAGTTCCGCCATGCCGTAATCATCCATAGCAATAGATGTGGCATTAAACGTATTTGTTTCAATGATATCAGCGCCCGCCTCTAGGTACTGTTCATGAATCGACAGGATAATATCAGGTCTTGTGAGAACTAAAAGATCATTGTTACCTTTTAAATCCGACGGCCAATCTTTAAATCGCTCACCTCGATAATCAGCCTCCTCTAGTTTATGGGATTGGATCATGGTACCCATCGCCCCATCAAGTAGTAAGATACGCTCGTTTAGCTGTGCTTTTAATGATTCACTACGTTCAATACTATTATTTGTGCTCATGCCTTTTTCTCATTCGTGGTGGGATGTTTTTAATATAATTTAATCATTATTGTACTGTAAAATCCGCTGATTGTGTTGTGTTGATAACTTTACACTACTCACTACTAACTACTCACTACTAACTACTAACTACTAGCAGTCATTATGGCTTCAATCGCTTAGTAGCTCAAATAAGCCTAATTTTTTATCAAAGTCCTACAAATATATAATAAATTACTCTTGCTCCACATTAATCCAGAGTAGGATTCATCACACTTAAATCATAAGGCGTAATTTGATATACATAGTAGTTTAGCCAATTAGCAAATAATAAATAGGCATGGCTTCGCCAAATCGCTTTAGGTGCTTTTGAAGAGTCATTATCAGGAAAATAATTAACTGGTAAATTAGGGTTAAGTTGAGCGGCAATATCTCTATGATATTCATCAGACAATACATGTACATCATATTCGGGATGTCCCGTGACAAAAACCTGTCTTTTATCTTTGCTAGCAAATAAATAGGCGCCAGCCTCTTCAGATTTAGCAAAAATATCAATACCCGCTAGTTTTTCAAGCGTTTCTACTTCAAAAGCGGCATAACGTGAATGTGGTGCCCAAAAACTATCATCAAATCCACGCGTCAATAAACCATGAGCTTCAGTGATATTGTGCTGGTAAACACCTGATAACTTATCAATCAATGTGGATTTCGGTAAACCGTATAAAATATTCAGAGCTGCTTGTACAGCCCAGCAAACAAAGAGAGTTGAAGTCACATGATCTTTCGACCAATGAATAATTTTTTCAATTTCATGCCAGTAACTTACTTCACTAAATGCAACTTTCCCCAAAGGAGCGCCTGTCACAATCAGCCCATCAAAATTTTTATCTTTTATCTCATCAAAACTACAATAAAAATTATCAAGGTGTTCAATAGGCGTATTTTTAGATTCATGTGTCACTAAACGCATTAATTTAATATTTAACTGTAACGGGGTATTGGACAATAAACGCAGAAACTGATTTTCAGTTTCAATTTTCTTAGGCATTAAGTTTAAGATTAAAATATTAAGTGGACGGATATTTTGCGTTAACGCTCGATTATCAGACATTACAAACACATTTTCTTCTGTTAAAAACCGATACGCAGGTAATTCGTCGGGAATTCTTATGGGCATTTTCCACTCCTAGGACTTATATTCACTTCAACCAAAACCACTCTTATAGACGTATAAACGTATAGAAATCTAGACGTCTAAAAATACCCTTTTTTCAACTAAATGTCGAGCAAATATCGCTGATAAGTCTGTTTTTTGAATTAAGATCACGAATAAGCTCTATTTATCAAAAAATTACTAAGAGAACATGCCCTAAAATGACGTATTATTTAACTGAAAGTGTTTTGCAAAAACCATTGAAATAGTTCAAATTTCATTCAGAAAGTTGGGGGAATTAAAGAACCTGCAAATAAGGGAAGGAAAACAGTTAATAGAAAAATTAAGTACAGAGTATTTTATTTATAGAATAAAATACTCTGTACAAACATAAGAAAGAAATTATTTTAAGTACACTGAAAAAATGAGTAAAGAATTAGGCTTCTTCATTTTTTTTCTTTTTTTCCATCACCATAACAATTGCTAAAAGTATAACTGAAAGGATACTTCCTCCTACCATCACTATAAAGCCACCATCCCAGCCAAAGTAATCTACCGTATACCCAACAACAGCACTGGCAGCGACTGAACCACCTAAGTAACCAAATAAACCTGTAAATCCTGCTGCTGTTCCAGCTGCTTTTTTCGGTGCAAGTTCCAATGCATGAAGACCGATAAGCATAACAGGACCATAAATTAGGAAACCAATAATAATCATACAAGCCATATCAACACCTGGATTACCAACAGGGTTTAACCAAAATACTACTGTAGCAATTGTAACAAGGATCATGAAGAACACTCCTGTTGCTCCACGATTACCTTTAAATACTTTATCTGACATCCAACCACATAATAATGTACCCGGAATACCTGCCCATTCGTATAAGAAATAAGAGAGCGATGATTTATTTAACGTAAAATCTTTCACTTCTTTTAAATATGTTGGTGACCAATCTAAAATACCGTAACGTAATAAGTAAACGAAAACATTCGCAATCGCAATCATCCATAATAATTTATTATTTAAAACATAGTCCAGAAAAATTTGTTTAGTAGAAAATTCTTCTTCATGTTTATCTGAATAATCAGGTGGGTAATCGTTTTTATACTGCTCAATCGACGGTAAACCACATGATTGAGGTGTATCCCTCATCAAAACGTAAACCAATACGGCCATAATGAGTGCTGCGATTGCTGGCATATAAAATGCTGAACGCCAATCGTCGAAAAGATACATACCTAGTAGGAAAAGTAGAGGAGGAATTCCACCACCTACGTTATGAGCTGTGTTCCAAACTGAAACTACTGCTCCACGTTCTTTATGAGACCACCAGTGAACCATGGTTCGACCGCAAGGTGGCCATCCCATTCCTTGAAACCAACCATTAAAAAATAAAAGTGCATACATTATTGCTATGCTTGATGTTGCAAAAGGAAAAAATCCCATCAGCATCATAGTAAAAGATGACAATATCAAACCTGCTGATAAAAATAACCTTGGATTTGAACGATCGGATACAGCGCCCATAAAAAACTTCGAAAAACCATATGAAACTGAGATAGCAGATAGAGCAACACCTAAATCACCACGAGTAAAACCTAACTCAATCAAATCCGGGATTGCTAACGCAAAGTTCTTACGCACTAAATAATAAGCGGCATAACCAAAAAAAATACCAATAAATAACTGCCACCTTAAACGCTTATATAGTGGATCAATTAAATCATCTGCCACTAAAGCCTTATGAGGTGCTGGCTTAAAAAAACCTATCATATTTGCTCCTTGAGAATTAACCTACACTCTGTTGAGATAAGATTGAATAAAATACAAAAATAGTAACTTTTTTAATATTATTGCCATAAGAATGACATAAAGTCGTAATAATGTCCTACACTTTAAACAAATGCAATAATATAGCAGTTAAAAAATATACTTGTGTGATTGTATTCACAAATAATAATCTAAATGAATGCTTAATGTACTAAGATAGGGATTCATATACGAATAATGTCATTGATAAAGGAAAAAGTAGATTGAAAAAAGAGACTTATCAATTTATTACTCCTGCTGATAAACGCACAGGTAAGGATGTGGCTAAATTACAGAAAAGACAAGTGGTAATGAACCAGAAAAAAGAAATCTATCCTAATAGATGGGCTAAAAGGCGTATACGTGATTGGAGTCCAATAACTAACAACTATCTTGACAAGTTCCGAATTCGCCCATAAACATAAACATAAACATAAACATAAACATAAACATAAACATAAACATAAACATAAACATAAACATAAACAACAGTATATTAATTAAGCTATCATTATAAAATCAATAGCTTATTGCGTTCTTGTCCTGCTGTAGTTATGGAATGAAAGTAAATAGTTTGATCTCTTAATCGCTAAATGAGATAGCGATATATTCTATTGAATATAGCTACCTCATTTAAAAATTCAGCTATTAGATTTCTGAGACTTTTGCTTTTTGTAGTAAGTACTCAACTAATGCAGTCACTGGACGGCCTGTCGCACCTTTTGCTTTACCAGAAACATAGCTTGTTCCAGCAATATCAAGGTGAGCCCAAGGGTAATTTTTAGTAAAACGTCCAAGGAAGCATGCAGCAGTTATCGTACCACCAGCTCTACCTCCAATATTTGCCATATCCGCAAAATTAGATTCTAATTGTTTGTTATACTCTTCATCCATCGGTAAGCGCCAGAACTTATCATTTGCTGCATTTGAAGCTTTAAGAAGATCATTGGCCACAGTATCGTCAGGTGACATTAATCCACTGATGTGTCCACCTAAAGCAATCACACAAGCCCCAGTTAACGTCGCAATATCGATAACCACTTCAGGTTTAAAGCGTTCAACATATGTCAGTGCATCACAAAGCACAAGTCTTCCTTCCGCATCGGTATTTAATACTTCAACCGTTTGACCTGATAATGTTTTTAGTATGTCACCAGGACGATATGCATTACTGCCCGGCATATTTTCACAACCTGCCAATACACCAATAACATTAATCGGTAATTTTAGCTCAGCAATCGCTCTCATCACACCAAAGACACTTGCAGCTCCACACATATCATATTTCATTTCGTCCATTTCAGGAGCTGGTTTCAATGAAATACCACCCGTATCAAAGGTTAAACCTTTACCCACGAGCACAACAGGTTTATCGTTTTTGTTAGCTGAACCTTTGTATTCTAAAATTGACATGACCGATTCATTTTTAGATCCACGGCCCACAGCAAGATAAGATTCCATTCCGAGTTTTTTCATCTCTTTTTCATCAATCAATTTAAGAGAAATAGAGTCTTTATAATCTTGCGCAAGCGATTTAGCTTGTTCAGCCAAATAAAGAGGATTACATATATTAGGAGGCATGTTAGCTAGATCTTTAGCATCTTTAACACCTTTAGCAATCGCAACGCCATGATCTAAACCATTTTGTGCAGAAGGTAATTCTTTTTTATCTACTACATTAAAAATCCATTTTGTCAGTTTAGGCTTAGCTTTAGGGTTTTGTTTAAACTGTTCAAATTGATAAGATAGATCACCAATGATTTCAGCAGCACGTCTTGCTTTCCAATAAATCGAGCGACTATCAACAGCCAAATCTGTTAAGAAAACAGCAACATCTTTTACATGAGTGCTTTTTAATACGTCATAAGCTGATTTGATTAACTGACCATACTCTTTTTGAGATAGTGATTTGGCTTTACCACACCCAACTAATAAAATTCTAGAAGCAGGGACGTTTTTAAGGCCCTGAAGAAGAAGCGTCTGTCCTATTTCACCTTGGATATCACCTAAAGCTAAAATTTTAGAAAGCTCCCCCTCACTTATTTCATCAAGCGCTTTAGCTGCAGAGCTTAATGATTTCGTTGAATGGACCCCAACAACAAGACAATCAGATTTTTGTTTCTCAGCATTAATAGATTTTACTAAAAAATTCATTTTCCTTTCCTCTTATATCCGACTAAAAATTAATGAACAAAAACATTTAAAACTTAATATGTCCAAGTTAGCCATAAACTTAACTAGGATGATTTACTAAACATATCGATAATCTAAACTTTTTCGCGCATCTAAAAAGCTTATTTCTCGATACTTCTTACTTTAGACTGTAGAAATCAAAAGCTGTGACCTCCTCTAAATGACAAATTATTGTATTTTTTAGGAGGCACCACTACAATATACATAAAAAAATTAGTCACACTGCAAACTAACACGGTATAATAAATACTTAGCGTTTGTTGTATCGTTCCCAAATCATCTGTTCTGGGAGAATAATTAAAAAATATTATTTAAAGGCAAACAGATTAGTGATCATTGTACGCTATCTCATCAAAGAGATCTTTAAAACACAAATTTCTATACTCCTCATATTATTACTGATCTTCTTCAGTCAAAGTATGATACGTATCTTGGGCTCTGCTGTCGAAGGGCAGGTATCTGCCGATCTTATTTTTCCTCTGCTCGCCTTAGGCGTGCCAGATATGGCTCAGCTTATTTTGCCTTTAAGCTTATTTTTAGCACTTTTAATGGCGTTAGGAAAAATGCACACTGAGAGTGAAATAACTGCATTATATGCATGTGGCATGTCACCGAAAAGAGTTCTTTTTAGTGCGGCCTTGCTTGCTATATTAACAGGTACTGCAGCAATATTAAATGTTTCTTATTTTCTGCCCTGGTCTGCACAATATAAAACAACTCTGATTGAAAATGCAAAAAGTAATCCTACGCTTGCTGCATTAGTCCAGGGCCAATTTCAACCTACGCCCGATAGAAGTGCAGTAATTTATGTCAGTGATATTAATGGGCAAACCCTAGAAGGGGTGTTCCTAGCTCAATTGGCTCAAGTAGATAACAGAAAACCATCCATAGTTATTGCTTCTGAAGGAGAATTAAAAATAAATGATGATAACTCTCAGGAAGTGGTTTTACGTGAAGGTAAACGTTATGAAGGCACAGCCAAATCAGCAGAATTTAGAATTACTTCATTTGATACCTATCAAGCAATTATTAGCCAGCCAACCACACCTAATGAAGTAAAAAAGGATAATGTACCTATTGATGAGTTGACGTTTAAAGAATTGCTCACAAGGACTGACAGCAAAGCTAAGGCTGAGTTGCATTGGAGACTGACTCTAGTGGCTGCTATCTTTTTGATGGCTTATATTGTTATCCCTCTTAGTGAGGTGAATCCAAGGCAAGGCAGAGTGGTCAGTATGCTTCCTGCAATATTACTCTACTTGATTTATTTTCTTGCTCAAAGTTCGATTAAAACGAATGTGGCTAAAGATGCAATCAATCCTATCATTTGGGTTTGGGGAGTCAATTTCATCTATTTCCTAATCGGTGTGGTGTTAAATTACCGTCATAGTCCTCTACTTAAAAGACTCTTTTCTAAATCAGGAGTTGCCTAATGTTTGGCGTATTAGATAGATATATAGGTAAAACAATTTTAACAAGCATCCTAATGACGCTTTTTACTTTAATAGCCCTTGATGGAGTCATTAAATTTGTTGAACAATTACGACGCGTTGGTGAAGCCCAGTATGATACTTTTTCAGCTATTTTAGTTACATTAACTCTTTTGCCTAGAGACTTAGAGATTTTCTTCCCTATGGCGGCATTATTAGGTGCATTACTTGGCTTAGGCAACCTTGCTAATCGAAGTGAGCTTGTTGTGATGAAAGCCGCAGGTTTTTCTAAAATACAAATTGCCAAGTCAGTTTTAAAAACAGCACTTATTTTGATGTTTATGAATATGGCGATCGGGGAGTGGGTTGCTCCTATGTCTGAACAATTTGCTCGTAATTATAGGGCACAAAAACTTTATGGAGGAGATCTTCTTTCTACTCAAGGTAGCTTATGGGCAAGAGACAAAAATAGTTTTATTTTTATTAACCGTGTTGATAACCCTCAAATGCTCTCAGGTGTAAATATATTTAACTTTAATGATAATAAAGAACTGATTGAATTAATGCATGCAAAAAAAGCGAATTTTGATGCAGATAATGAGCGCTGGCAACTTGAACAAATCGACATAACCCAACTCGAGGATGAGAAACAAGTCTCTAATAGAAGAGAAAAAAGTCTTGATTGGTATTCTCAATTAACACCAGATAAATTAGGGGTTGTCGCTTTATCTAGTCAAGCTCTTTCTCTTTCTGAATTGTACAATTACATTTCTTATTTAAAAGAAGCAGGACAAGAAGCAAAAACCTATCAGTTAACCTTTTGGCAAAAAGTATTTGCTCCTTTTGCAGTAGTCGTCATGATGCTCATGGCGCTGTCTTTTATCTTTGGTCCTTTAAGATCTGTACCTATGGGTGTAAGGATCCTTACAGGAATATCTTTTGGATTCTTATTTTATGTCACCAATGAACTCTTTGGCAGGATAAGTCTAGTTTTTTCAATCCCACCATTTCTTGGAGCTATTTTGCCTAGCATTTTGTTTTTAAGTTTCAGTCTTTATTTATTACTTAAGAAAAAATACTAAGGCCTATCCTTGGTAACAATGTATTGGAAAAGAATTATCTTAACTAGACCGAATGGGCTAGATATAGAAAACAAATTGAAGATGCGTGCTCCAAAAATCATACTTCATGCATGCAGGGAATTTTATACCAAGCTATCCTTAAATCAATTTTAAGTGATGAAGCAATCAATGCTATTTAAAGCTTTTAGCCGCCTGCTACTACTGCTTGCAGGGAAGAAATGTTGGTTCCATTTTCCTAAACCGTAAATTGAAAAGAACTGAAAGATGAAATGTTAGGCAAAGATATGGAAAGAAGCTTACTAGAGGTTTGAGCCACCCTGTTGACAATAGACAATAAAGAAGAACAACTCTAATTGATACGATGACACGTGCGGAACTTGTTAAGATAGTTGTTCTTTATAGAGACCGTTAAAATTACCTTATAATGTTGAATTTTATTTCAAAGATAGCATTTAACCCATAAAACAACCCAAACTGGCTTATTTTAACCTTTTACCCAACACTTTTACTTCAAGAGATTATTTATTAACCTCTTGACATATACTTAATGTTTGATCCCAAAATATCAACGGCCCTAGCCACTATCGTAAAAGTTCCGGTTCCAGTATTGCCTTTGAGTTAAATCAGGACGCCTCAAAGCAACTACATGAGTAAATTCATCTTCAGTCGTCAGATTCATAATAATATCCTCATTGGATTGAGATTAAGTTCATTTTAGAGGATATAATTTTAACAATAGTTGTGTTTACCGTATTATTAACTCTTCACACCTAAGAAAAAGCCAGATTACTCTGGCTTTTTAAATTTACTCTAAATGAGTGGTTTTATCATCCCCCAAAGTCATCTAGCATAATGTTTTCATCTTCTACACCTAAATCATGTAACATTTTAATAACTGATGCATTCATCATAGGTGGTCCACACATATAGAACTCACAGTCTTCAGGAGCTGAATGTGCTTTGAGATAGTTGTCATAAAGAACATTATGAATAAATCCTGTCATTCCTTTCCAGTTATCTTCTGGTAATGGCTCAGACAAAGCAAGATGCCATTTAAAGTTAGGATTTTCTTCTTGTAGTTTATCAAATTCATCAACATAGAATGCTTCACGTAAAGAACGAGCACCATACCAAAATGTGACTTTCCTATCAGTTGATAAGCGTTTTAATTGATCAAAAATCATTGAACGCATAGGCGCCATACCCGCACCTCCACCAACAAATACCATCTCAGCTTGGGTTTCTTTCACAAAGAATTCACCAAAAGGCCCATAAACAGTTACCTTATCACCAGGTTTTAAATTAAATACCCAAGAGGACATCTGGCCAGGAGGAACAGTATCTTTTCCTGGAGGAGGGGTTGCGATACGAATATTGAATTTAACTAAACCTTTTTCATCAGGATAATTCGCCATTGAATAGGCTCTTATTACGGGCTCTTCAACTGTAGAAACAAAACGCCACAAACTAAATTTATCCCAATCACCACGATACTCTTCTTCAATATCAAAATCTTCATATTTGACCACATGAGGGGGGCATTCTAACTGCACATAACCACCTGCTCTGAAAGCAACATCCTCTCCCTCAGGCAGAGCTAAAGTGAGCTCTTTAATGAACGTAGCCACATTCGGATTAGATACGACTGTACACTCCCATTTTTTTACACCAAATACTTCTTCAGGAATTTGAATGCTCATATCCTGTTTTACTGCAGTTTGACAAGAAAGGCGGTATCCTTCTCTGATTTCATGCTTTGTAAAAGAGCCCTCTTCCGTCGGAAGAATTTCTCCACCACCTGACTTAACCACACAGCGACACTGGGCACAAGTCCCACCCCCACCACATGCTGAGGATAAAAATATATTTTGGCTTGCTAACGTTTGTAATAATTTCCCGCCAGCAGGTACTGTAATGGTTTTTTCATCATTAATAGTAATACTGACATCCCCACTTTGCACCAATTTCGAACGGGCAACTAGAGTGATTATTACCATTGAAAGTAATAAAATGAGAAAAACAACCACCGCAACAATTAAACTGCTTAACATAGTATTCTCCTTAGATTTGTACGCCTGATAAAACCATGAAACCTAATGACATCAGACCTATGGTAATAAAAGTTAAGCCTAGTCCACGGATACCTGCGGGAGGATCACTATATTTTAATTTCTCACGTATAGCGGCAAGTAATACAATAGCAAGGGCCCACGACAAACCAGAACCAACACCAAACACCACACTTTCGGTAAAGTCATAACGACGTTCAACCATAAATAAGGCTCCACCCATGATGGCACAGTTTACGGTTAAAAGAGGTAAGAAAATACCTAAGGCGTTATATAAACTAGGGAAAAATTTATCCAACAACATTTCCAGTATTTGAACCAATGTCGCAATCACACCTATATAGACAAGTAACCCCAAGAAACTTAAGTCAATCTCTGGATACCCTGCCCATGCTAAAGCTCCTTCCTTCAATACATGATTAAAGATAAGGTTATTGATTGGAATAGTAATAGATTGAACAACGACAACCGCAATACCTAAGCCTAATGCAGTTTCAACTTTTTTAGAGACCGCAATAAAAGTACACATACCTAAGAAAAAAGAAAGAGCTAGGTTTTCAACGAATATTGCTCTTACAAACAAACTGATATAATGTTCCATGATTATTGTCCCTCTTGACCTGAAGTCTGTGATGCAAGCGGGAACTGATTTTCTTCCACTTGATTTTTCTTGAAGGTTCTAAGAAGCCAAATCACCAGGCCTATGATGAAAAATGCAGAAGGTGGCAAAAGCATTAAGCCGTTAGTGATGTACCACCCGCCTTCATTAACAGGAGATAGGATAGTGAAATTAAATAGACTTCCTCGTCCAAAGAATTCACGAATAGCTCCGACAACAAATAACATTGCACTATAACCCAATCCATTTCCTAGTCCGTCCAAAAATGACATAACAGGAGGATTTGACATCGCAAATGCCTCTGCTCGGCCCATCACAATACAGTTTGTAATGATAAGTCCAACAAATACAGAGAGTTGCCGAGACACTTCAAAAGCATAAGCTTGTAAAATCTGATCAACAACAATAACCAATGTCCCGATAATCACCATCTGTACTATCATACGGATTGAATTTGGAATAAAGTTTCTAATTAATGATATAAAAAAACTAGAAAAAGCGACCACAGTCGTGAGCGCCATAGACATAACCATTGCCGTTTGTAGATTGGATGTAACAGCAAGTGCCGAACATATTCCTAATATTTGTAAACCTATAGGATTATTATTAACGATTGGTGAAGTAATTACACCAGATACTGTAGGTTTTTGTGAATTTGCAGCCATTAGTTCACTCCTTTCACAATTTCTTCAGGACTCATGGTTCTTAATTGATTGATGAAGGGTCCAAAGGCCGCCTCACCTAACCAGAATCTTACAAAGTTATTTACGCCTTGACTGGTCAGTGTTGCACCTGCTAAGCCTTGAATTTGTTGGTTAGCTACTGCTGAATTTGGATCACGCTGTTTGACAACTTCAACAACAACATCTCCTTGTTCATTAAATAACATCACACCATTCCATTGCTGACGCCACAGGATATTATCAATTTCACCACCTAAACCTGGAGTTTCAGCGTGTTTGTAAAAAATAATATTAGAAGCTTCATTCAAATTACCATCTACCGCGAGAAAACCGTAAATTTGTCCCCAAAGTCCAGGACCTCGCATAGGTAAAATGATTTTATCCAATTGACCGCTTTTATCTTTCACAATATAAACCAAACTCAAATTTTCTATACGGCCTAGTCCAGCGATATCTTGGCTTGGCTCAACAGCCATAGATTGATTTGGATTATTTGCTAAAGCCAAAGAGTCAAAATTATCAATAGACATTTCATCAGTGAACTGGCCTGTTTTTAAATTAACTAATCGAGGCACCACAAAAGTACTGTATAGTTCATTAATTTGATTACCCGTAACACGCTCAGTTTCACCGATAAGTCTTGCAACTACAAGTATACTGCGCTGTCTGTCTATCGCTCTATTTTCAGCTTGTTTATCGCTAAGTACAATAGCTGCCGTAGATACAATTACAGAACAGATAAGACAAATAATGAATGCTGCTCTTATGATTGTAAACGGTGTTTCCTTACGCACTTGATTTTCTTCATTAGCCATTACGGATACTCCTACGTTTAATGTTGGCTTTAATCACAAAATAGTCAATTAATGGCGCAACTAAGTTACCTAGTAAAATAGCTAACATAACGCTTTCAGGGAAGCTTGGGTTTAGCACACGCAGGAACACAATAGAAGCACCAATAAAAAATCCGTAGATTAACTTCCCTGTATTTGTCATAGATGCCGACACAGGATCGGTGGCCATGAAGAAGATACCTAATGCAAAACCACCTAGAACCATATGCCAGTACCAAGGCATGGCAAATAATGGGTTCGTATCAGAACCAATCCAATTAAACATATAACTCATAGCGATTAATCCAACAAAGCCGCTGAGCACAATTCGCCAAGATGCGATTCGCATAATAATGATCCCAAGACCACCAATAGCGAGTGCCAATGTACTGGTTTCACCTAATGAACCTGGCATATAGCCCAAAAATGCTTGGAGCCATGTATAATTCGCAGCTTCAATGGCCTCTACACCACCTATTTGAGCTAAAGCCAGTGGTGTAGCCCCAGAAAATCCTTGAACAGTTTCATTAACTTGCGCAGCAATCCAGATACTATCGCCTGTCATACTAGATGGATAAGCAAAGAATAAAAATGCCCTAGCGACCAAAGCAGGGTTTAGAAAATTCATTCCTGTTCCACCGAACACTTCTTTACCGACAATCACACCAAAGGCAATAGCTACTGCCACCATCCATAACGGAATGGTTGGAGGGACACTTAAAGTAAATAATGTCGCACTGACCATAAATCCTTCATGAAGAAGATGATTACGGATTTTAACAAAACTTACTTCAATAATCCCACCTACCGCAATTGCTGTGGCGAAAATAGGGAAAAAATACATAGCTCCGTGAAGCATATTAGCTAAGATGCTGCTAGGATCAAATCCAACTAACATTTGTAGTAAAGGAATGCGCCAGTTATCTTGAATATCAATTAACTGAGGATTTGCATGTAAAACTAAGTTCGCTTGATAGCCCACATTCCACCACGCAAATAACACGGCAGGAAGGGTCCAAAGGCATACCCATGACATAGCTCTTTTAAGACTTACACCATCTCTAACATGAGCAGTTGTCTTAGTTCTTAAATGCTTTTCAGTCGCATTTGAATAAATTAGATCTTTTAAAAAACTCACAATTACCCCTCCACTTCTATGCGTGTCAATTGTGCACGTAATATTGGGCCATATTCATATTTGCCCGCACATACATAGCTACAAAGTGCCAAGTCTTCTTCATCTAATTCAAGACATCCTAATTTCTGGGCCATATCGGTGTCGCCAATGATTAAAGATCTTAATAATTGAGTAGGCAGGATATCAAGCGGCATAACTAACTCATAGTTACCAAAAGGTACCATATGGCGTGGTTCGCCCTCAGTATTTGTTGTTAGATTGAGCTTTCTCTTAAATAATTTTGAAAAAAATAGGTTCATCGCTGAAAAACGTTCACCTGTTAAACGAATGTAGTCTAAAAATTCAGGGTGTTCAGCTTCTGCGATACAACTGATCTGCAAATGATATCGACCAAGAAACGCAAATGCATTTTTTGCATGACGTCCACCTAAAATTGAACCCGATATAAAGCGTGTTTTTGCTAAATCATGGCTTATTTCAGAATCAATGATTTCATTGATACATGCACCCAAAGGAACTTCAAGCAATCTAGGTTTGCTTACTACAGGCCCAGCTAAACTGATCACTCGATTAGCCCAAATGTTTCCTTCATTAGCAAGCTTACCTATCGCTATGACATCTTGATAATTTATAGACCACACCACTTTTTTCATTCCAACAGGATCGATAAAGTGGATATGTGTACCACTTAATCCAGCAGGATGCGGTCCTGTAAATTGATGCGTTTTTACATTGCTAATGGTTTGTTCAGTAACGCTTTCATCAGATTTGTGACATAAGTGCACTGGGGCTAATTTGGCAATTACCTTAACTCCAGCATCAAACTCTTTCTGGTATTTTTTTATTATAATGTTTGGATTCGCGGCTAATGGATGCGTATCCATGGCATTAATAAAAATAGAGTTAGGAACTGCATCAACAGCGGGTACTTTGCTGTAAGGTCTTGTTCTAAATGCCGTCCATAAACCTGACTTTTGTAGTAATGCACGGACATTTTCATCTGATGCTGATTCATTAAGTGGTTCAAACGTAATTTGATTGTCATCATTTAGCGTTTCCGCTTCTATTACAATCGATTGAAAGATACGTTTTTCCCCACGATTTATTGCAGTCACCTTACCTGCAGCAGGTGAAGTGAACATGATGTCTGGATTTTTTTTATCAAAAAAGAGCGGTTGCCCTTGTTTGACGCTTTGCCCTACTTCAACCAAAAATGAAGGTTTAAGTCCAGGATAATCAAAACCTATAAGAGCTTGCTGTTTGACAGTTTTGCTCTCAGTAATCGATTGAACCGGTTCACCAGCAATCGGTATATCTAAGCCTTTTGAAATACGGATCATACAAAACCTTTGTAAGCAATCAGGAGTTACAATGTTATTCAGGACTGAAACTGACTATGAGTCCTGAACGCGATAGCGCAACACAAAATAATGTTGCTTAGAGCGAGACACTCAAAATACTGAAAATTTAGGCCAAGACAGCTAAACCCTAAATTTCTAGGAAAAAATCGTATTAACAGAAGATAGGACGATTTTATAAATCGAAATTAATTGTTGTGAATTATATAATTATTTGTGGGAAGACAACACAAAAAAATCGTTACAATTCCATGTAAAACTTCACCCATCTTGCATTTATATTACAATTATGCTTGATTTTTTGATTTTTTTCAATCAATTTGCAATCAAGGAAAAGAATAAAAATCCCAATAATCAGCATTAACATCATGCTGATTCAGTTGTTCATAGAGTAATTAGATAGCGTCATAATGTAAAAAATGGGCGAAATAAGAAAAATTTCACTAATATTGCTGCAAGTGTTGTTGCTAGCAGTGCAATTATTACACCGCCTACTAAATCAATTGGTATATGCATTCCCAGATATAAGCGACTTAGCATAACGATAACCGCCCAAGCCCCCAATAAAAAAGCAAATCCATAGTTTTTTTTCGGTAAAATGTACGCACTAAAAAAAGCAAAAAAAGTGGCATAAAAAGTGTGCCCTGAAGGAAATCGATAAGATTTATCAATAATCCAGTGTTCTGCAAGATAGGGGGGTATGTTCCATGATTCAAGAGCAGGCTGGTAAATGATATGTTTGAGCACTTCTTCTTTGTTTGATCGCGTTAGTTCATAATAACTTGTCAAGTCAAAGGGCATTCCATCCTTTATCATTGATAACCAAATTAAATAAGGCCTTGGCTCAGAGGTTAGTTGCTTAATGCCCATTTTAATCGACAGTCCTACTAAAATACACAAACTGATAATCGCAAATAATCCTATTATTTGTTTTTTATTAAAAAAAAGCATTCGTCCGACAGTCAATACAACTAAGCTACCAGTCAATACTCCATAAGGGAAACTAACCGTTTCAGTCATAACAAATAGAAAAGTGAGAAAATATTGATTAAATTTCAAAGGGCTTTTCCCATACATTCCTTGTTCGCTAACAAAATAAGAAAAATCTAAATTGAACAAGATAGCCAATAGAGGGGTAATGAAGATACAGGTAAAAATAATACTAAAATACAATCGATTTTCCATTAAATGAGTTATTCTCATAGTAACACCTTCCGCTCCTTAATATATGGTTGTGAATTTATGTAATATCGTCCTTGCTAAACTTCATTTTTCTTAAAACAGGTTATGTTTTTTTTGTTTTTGTTTTTGTTTAAGCGTATATATCGACTCATTAAGCAGCAACTAAATAATAAAGGCGCATAATGCGCCTTTATTATTTAGTTGATTGGTAAAATATTTAATATATTAACATAGCTACCAAAAATATTTACTCCTCTTTTGTTTCTGTTGTTTTTTTATTGAAAACTAATCTTACAATAACGAAAAATACGGGAACAAAAAATATAACTAATAAAGTAGAGCTTATCATCCCACCTAGTACGGCAGTACCAACTGCATTTTGAGCACCTGCACCAGCTCCTGAGCTGATAGCTAATGGAATAACACCAAGCATAAAAGCAAGTGATGTCATTATTATTGGGCGATAGCGTATCTTTACAGCGGTTACTACTGCATCATACAATTTCATATTATGTTTCTCTATGCCCTCCTTAGCGAAATCGACTATCAAAATTGCATTTTTTGCAGCCAGTGCAATCGTTGTTAAAAGGGCCACAATAAAGTAAACGTCGTTATTTAACCCCCTTGAGTATCCCGCGACGACCACACCTAGCACACCAAGTAATACAGACAACATAACGGCAAAAGGAATAGACCAGCTTTCGTAAAGTGCAGCTAAACAGAGAAAAACCATGATACTTGCTAAGGCAAATAAGGCAGGTAACTGATTACCTGAGGCTTGTTCTTGAAAAGACATACCACTCCAAGCTACATCTACGCCATCAAATTGATTGGCAATACTTTCAACTAAATCCATCGCTTGACCAGAACTGACCCCATTAGCTTGTCCAGTAATTTTCAAGGACGGATTACCGTTAAAACGCTCTAAACGTTGGGGTCCAACTTGCCAGCTAGCCGTTGAAAACTCAGCAAAGGAGATCATCTCACCTTGGTTATTTCTAACATACCACTGATTAATATCTTGCGGTAACATCCTTTGTGGTGCTTCACCTTGAACCATTACTCGTTTTACATCTCCTCTATCAATAAAATCATTAACATAGGTACTCGCAAGAACGGTTGTAAGGGTCGCATTAATATCAGCAAGTGAAATTCCTAGGGCAAAAGCCTTCTGCTCGTCAATATTGAGCTTAAATTGTGGTGCAGGAGGTAATGACTGGGCCCGAACTTCTTGCAACTGTCCGCTGCCATTTGCCTGTTGAGATATTTGAGCTTCTATTTCACGCAGTCTGTCTGTACCAATATTACTAACATCCATCAATTCCATTGAAAAACCTGTCGCATTCCCAAGTTCAATAATTGCAGGAGGCGCAGAGGTGAAAATAAATAAAGGGGCTTTTATTTTACTCAGCGCATCGTTTGCTCTATTGGCAATTTCACTGGCAGAATTAGCGGAACCTCGCCTTTCACTCCAATCTTTCAAACGAAGAAACACCAAACCGGTACTCTGTCCACGACCAGAAAAACCAAACCCATTAACTGTAAACACTGATTCAATATTATCTTTTTCTTCAGTAGCAAAATAGTGGTTAATTTCTTCTAATATTTTTTGCGTTGATTCTTGGGTAGTCCCAGCAGGCATTTGCACCCCAGCAATCAAGATCCCTTGATCTTCTTCAGGTAAAAAGTCTTTAGGAATATTCGTGAACATAAGAAAACCAAGGCCTAGTAATACCAGATAAATCACACCAAAGCGTTTCACTTTGCGTACCATGCTTGCCACACTACCAGTATAGTGGTTAGTATTTTTTTCAAATGCGCGATTAAACCAACCAAAAAAACCAGGCTGTGTCGCAAAATCGACATGTTGAGGTTTTTTAAGTAAAAGAGCGCACATTGCAGGCGAAAGGATAAGTGCAACAAAGGTTGAAATTGTATAGGAAGCTATGATAGTTAATGCAAATTGCCTATATATCTCGCCTGTCGCCCCTCCAAAAAACATCATTGGCATAAATACAGCTATAATTACTAATGCAGTCCCTATTAAAGGTCCCTGAATTTGTCCCATAGATTTTTTAGTGGCTTCTCTTGGAGGTAATCCTTCTTCAAGCATAATACGCTCAACATTTTCTACCACAACAATCGCATCATCTACCAGAAGCCCTATAGCAAGTACCATAGCAAACATTGTTAAAGTATTAATGCTATAACCAAATGCTTGTAACACGGCAAAAGTACCAAGTAATGTCACTGGTACAGCGATTGTAGGCACTAAAGTTGCTCTGACATTTTGTAAAAAGAGGTACATTACGATGATAACTAAAATAATCGCTTCAACTAGTGTTCTTGTTACTTCTTTTATTGATAATTTAACAAAAGGCGTTGTGTCATAAGGATAAACAATTTTTAAACTGGGCGGGAAATTTCGCTCTAAACGCACCAATTCTTCTTTAACTAATGCAGCTGTATCTAATGCATTAGCGCCAGTGGCCAAAGTGACACCAACACCTGAAGCAGGGCTACCATTATATCTCGCTAAAATAGCATAGTTTTCACCGCCTAGTTCTATCCTTGCAACATCAGCAAGAGTCACTTTTGAACCATCCGCTTCTGATTTTAAAATAATTCGACCAAACTCTTCTGGTGTTTGAAGTAAGGATTGAACTAGTATCGGTGCATTTAACTGCTGGCCTTCAATAGCAGGTGTACCACCTAATTGACCTGCCGCCACTTGATTATTTTGAATTCTGATAGAATTGAGAACATCTTGGGTAGTTAAGTTAAAACTATAAAGTTTATCCGCATCAAGCCAAATTCTCATGGCATAACGAGAACCAAATTGAATGATATTACCTACACCGGATACACGGCTCAGTGGGTCTTGAACATTTGAGCTAATAAAATCAGAGATATCATCTTGAGTCATACTACCATCTTCGGAGATAAACCCAACAACCATCATCATACTATCGCCTGATTTAGAGACGTTTATTCCCTGTTGCTGTACTACTTGAGGCAATAATGAAGTAACCCTTTGCAGCTGGTTTTGTACTTGAACTTGTGCTATATCAGGGTCTGTGCCATTCTCAAATGTAATAGTAATCGCTGAGTTACCTGCAGAGTCACTGGTTGAACTCATATACAAAAAGTTATCCAGACCATTCATGTTTTGCTCTATCAACTGAGTTACCGTATTTTCAACAGTCACCGCATCCGCACCAGGATAAGTCGCTTCAATACTGACAGTAGGGGGAGCTATCGGTGGATATTGTGAAATAGGTAATTTAACGACAGCCAACGCGCCAAAGAGCATGGTAATGATTGATAAAACCCAAGCAAATATGGGACGATCAATAAAAAAACTAGACATACTTTTAAAATCCTATGATTATGAAATAATTCGGATTAATCGTTTTATTCTTAGAACCCCATAAGTCTAAACGATGTGGGTTATAAGACTAACTACTCTGCAAATTCTTATAGGTGAAAAATATTTTTAGGACTCTTAAGACTCTTTAGGTTTTTCTTCACTCTTCGCTTGTGTTGGAGGTGCATTAGGATCCTCTTCAATAGCCGTCACAGTCGGGTTATCCTTATTTAGAAACCTGAGGTTTGCTAATCCTGAAACCAACACCCTTTCTCCAGCTTTCACGCCCTCAGCAACAAGCCACATGTTTCCCTCAGCCCTATCAATTTTTAAGACTCTAGGCTCTATAGTATTTTCCTTGGTGACAACAATCGTTGTCGCATCTCCCGATGGCGTTCTGGAAACAGCTTGTTGGGGGATAAGTACTGCATTTTCAATTACACCTTCATCTATTACAGTACTGACAAACATACCGGGTAATAAAGTTTGATTAGGATTTGGGAAAATGGCCCTGAGAACAACAGCACCTGTAGAGGGATTGACATTGATGTCTGAAAAACTGACTTCACCTGTATGCGAATAGATATCGCCGTTCTCTAATTTAAGAGAAACTTTAACCACATCAGCTACTTTAAGTTCACCTGCTGCAATTTTGTTTCTAAGATATTGATAGTCTCTACTTGACTGAGGAATATCTATATACACAGAATCTAACTGATTGATTGTTGCTAATGCTTGCGTTTGAGAGCTGCTAACTAATGCGCCTTCCGTAAAATGAGAACGCCCGACTCTACCATCTATAGGTGCAAGCACTTTGGTGTAATCTAAATTAATTTTTGCATTATCAAGTGCACCTTCTGCTTGTTTCACTGCGGCATCAGCTTGACGTTTAGTGGCCAAAGCGCTATCAAAATCTTGTCGACTGACAGATTTATTTGCTAGAAGAGATTGAAATCTGCTTACAGTGATACTCGCAATTTCAGCGCTTGCTTTAGCTGCAGCTAAATTACCTTCAGCACTTCTGACAGCAGCCTCAAATGGAGCAGGATCGATTTGATATAGAGAAGTACCTGCTTTTACATCAGCTCCTTCCTCAAAATGTTTTTTTAAAAGCACCCCACTCACCTGAGGTCTTATTTCAGCAGTTCTATAAGCTAACACCCTACCTGGTAAGTTACTTTGAAGTGTAAATGATTGTGCTTTTAAGGTATACACACCTACTTCAGGTCCTTTGGCTTGATTTTCTTGTTGTTGGCAGATTGCTTTAGAACCGAAACCTAGACTTGCTTTTATATTACACCACGTTGCTCCGTTACACCCTGCTAAAAGTAGCGAACCACCAATCACGCTTGAAAAGAAGACTATTTTTTTTAATTGCTTAAAATTACTATGACCACGCATGTGTTAGCCTCAACTATTTTTAAATTAAGAATGCTATTTATTTCTATAATTTCCCTCAAATGAAGAGAGAATTCCGACTGAATCAATTTATTCGGCTAATACAAAAACTTTACTCGATTTCTATTAACTAACAACTCTCTATTAGATATAAACTAACCATTTATCAGGTTCTAATAAAGATAATTTAACGTTTAGTCCTTTAATCATTCAGTTTGTTGCTTATCACGATTATTGACTCTTAAACAGATACTTTTAGTTTTAATGAGATCAACTCAATATACCGCAAATTGTTAAAACATTAGTATACAATAATAGGCTCTGACTATACATTAGCTGTACACCTAATGTATAGTCAGTCATTACAATTGAATTGATTTTAAATAATTCATTGATAGTTACCTAAGTTATAATAACACAAAATATCACCAGATTATAACGTAAGCAAAGTAGGATACAAATGTTTCATTGCGTTAGTATCGAATTCTTTAATAATGCTATCCTATTTTAACGCATTAAATTTGCGCACCAATTCAAGTATTTTTTATTTTTTTCAACGTATTTATTGCATTTAAAGAAATATAGCTATACATTTATCATCTTATGCTTTAATCAAAGAAATTTATATAATTGAGTGGAGAAAATAGTATTTTAATTGCCACGTTTGATTATCTTATTGATTTATCCATAACTTGGAACATCAATATTTTATCGTCTAATATTACTTTAAATCAGTTTAGGAGACATGCTAAATGCCTAGCCAGTCGCTTGATTACATTAAATCAACCATTAAAACAATACCTAACTATCCTAAAGAGGGTATCTTGTTTAGAGATATCACTAGCCTTTTAGAAAACCCTGAGGCTTATCAATTGACGATAGATCTCTTTTTTGAACACTATAAAAACCGAGGAATTACCAAAATACTTGGCGCAGAAGCTAGAGGTTTTTTATTTGGTGCCCCCTTGGCTTTAGCATTAAAAATACCATTTATTCCAGTACGTAAACCTGGTAAATTACCCAGAGAAACATTCAGCGAAGAGTATGTGCTTGAGTACGGAACGGATAAATTAGAAATTCATACCGATGCACTTACACCTGAGGATAAAGTATTAATTGTCGATGATTTACTTGCTACCGGTGGTACTGTCGTTGCAACAAGCAACCTTGTAAAAAAAGCGGGCGCCGAAGTAGTGGGTGCTGCTTTTGTAATAAATTTACCAGACATAGGTGGATTAGCGCGTTTGGAATCAGAGGGCATAGACTGCTATTGTCTGACTGATTTTGAAGGTCATTAATTCATCTCTCTATATATTGACATGTCGATTTTTTGAACTTTTTATTCATTTAATGAAGCAGTTAAGGAATACACAGTGAGTTATCAAGTCTTAGCAAGAAAATGGAGACCACAAACTTTTGAACAAGTGGTTGGGCAGGTGCATGTGCTTAAAGCACTTGCTAATGGCCTTAAACATGGCAGAGTTCATCATGCTTATTTATTTTCAGGTACTAGAGGTGTTGGAAAAACCAGTATTGCTAGACTTCTTGCTAAGGGTTTAAACTGTGAAAAAGGCGTTACGGATACACCTTGTGGTATATGCCAAAATTGCAAAGAAATAGAAAAAGGACGTTTTGTTGATTTATTAGAAATCGATGCTGCTTCTAGAACTAAAGTTGAAGATACAAGAGAATTATTGGAAAACATCCAATATGCACCAGTGAAAGGACGATTTAAAGTTTATCTTATAGATGAAGTGCATATGCTGTCAAAGCATAGCTTTAATGCACTTTTAAAAACGCTCGAAGAACCACCTGAGCATGTAAAATTTTTACTTGCGACTACTGATCCACAAAAATTACCTATCACCATTCTATCACGCTGCTTACAATTCAATCTTAGGGCGATGGACATTGGGCAAATTACCGAACAGCTGAGTTATATACTAACAGAAGAAAAAATACCGTTTGATATAAAAGCGCTTCAGCTATTAGCTCGAGCTGCTGAAGGCAGTATGCGTGATGCACTTAGCTTAACGGATCAGGCGATTGCTAGTGGAGAGAACCAGGTACTTGCTGATGCTGTTATTAACATGCTTGGCATGTTAGATGAAGAACAGCCTATTGCGATTGTTGATGCTTTAATTCGAGGTAACACAATAGAGCTGTTTGAGCAAATTCGTTTAATTAATGAAAAAGGCAACTCTTGGCGCGAAGCGCTACTTGAAATCACCTCAATTTTGCATCAAATTGCATTGATTCAAATGATTCCCTCTGCACTTGAACCGCACTACGCTCACCATGAAATGAAGCTAAAAGACTTAGCAAGGATAGTAACCCCAACTGATTTACAAATATTTTATCAAATCATGATTTTAGGACAAAAAGAGTTACCCTATGCACCAGATCCTAAAATGGGGGTAGAAATGACTTTACTGCGGGCATTAGCCTTTCATCCGCATAAAATACCGAAACAAGAAGTCAAAAATTCTGAGGGTACGAGCAATTTAACCCAAAATAGTTCTGTTAATAAACAAGCAATAGATTTTTCACCAAGCATACAATCGACTCATAGTCCTGAGCTTAGAAACTCCCCTGGTAGTTATACTCCAGTACCTATAACAAACCATTCTCCTCCCCCTACTGAGATTTCATCTGGTGCTCATTTATTAAATGAAGTGAACATTGTGATGGATCCCAACACGGCAAGTTCTCCTCAAGATCCTTCAATAGCAGAAACAGAAAAAATCACTCTCTCCCCTACAGAGCACTTATTGAGAGCAAGAGAAAAAATAAAACAAGCCCATGCTAGAGGTTCTGAAGAAAAAAAGTCCTTAAGGACTGAGCAGGTTGCTCAGTCTATACCTACCTCAGAGTCCGAAGATCGATCTATTGAGTCGTTGCATGCATCAAAAACAGCAAATGAATTAATCGATGACTCTAAGCTAAATAAGAATCTGTCAAATGACGCTCAATCCAAAATACAGTTTACGGGCACTAAAATAGATATTCCTCACAAAAATCAGCAAGCTTCTGCACAACTCACCTTAGATGAGAAGATTGCAGTACATCAAAAGTTAATTAACCAAATAGAGGATGAAGATGAGATAAACACACCGGACGAATATCAGTGGACGGCTTCACAAATCGAGGATAGCGACTTATTAAATAGCTCTATCAAAGAGTTAAAAAACTCATTTGAAACAGACAAAACGCCTGAGGTACAAAAAAAACTCATCGAGATGGCACAGCAAAGGGATACATGGGCGAAACTGATAAACGAATTAACTCTACCTAAATTGGTTGAACAACTTGCTCTCAATAGTTTTTTTGAAAAAAATGGGCAACATGTGAAAATTTCGTATCGTACAAGCCACCAACATTTAGCTCATAATGGCGCAAAGCAAAAAATACTCGATGAATTAAGTGCATTTTATAAAGAAAGAATTGAGATAAGCTGGGATAACTCAGATGATAAGACTCACATAACCCCATTCGAAATAAGGCAAGAAATATACAAAGAACTTCTTAATGAAGCAAAGGAACATATTCATGGCGATCCACAGCTAAAAGTACTTTGTAATTTCTTTGATGCTAATATAGAAGAGGAGAGTATAAGACCTATAGCTTGAGTGTTGCAAAAACAAATGATTAGAATTTTGCCTTTGAAATTCATTATTTTTTGTAAGCTATACTTTTTAAGTATAAAAAATGATAGTATTACACCCATGTGAAAAGAGCGACAAGTAGGATTTGATTATTTTAGATGGTATTCATTTTCGTCTGTTTATTCGCTTAAACCCTCTTTGTAAGAGTGTGCCAAAACACATTTGAATATTTAATTTTTGAATAAACAGTAACAGTCTACCTACCTTAATTGACAATCTTAAAATTATCACTAAATAACATTAATATATATTACTAAGGAGAACACTATGTTTGGTAAAGCAGGAATGGGTGGTTTATTAAAGCAAGCACAACAAATGCAAGAAAAAATGCAAAAAATGCAAGAAGAAATCGCGCAATTAGAAGTCACAGGCGAATCTGGTGCAGGCATGGTCAAAGTAACAATCAATGGCGCGCATAATTGCAAGCGTGTAGAAATTGATCCAAGCTTAATGGAAGACGATAAAGAAATGCTAGAAGATCTGATTGCAGCAGCTATCAATGATGCAGCAAGAAGAGTTGAAGAAACACAAAAAGAAAAAATGGCGAGTATTTCAGGTGGAATGCAATTACCTCCTGGTATGAAATTTCCATTTTAATCAATTAAACATTTACGTGTCCTAACCTAATAGATAATATGCAAACAAGCGTACTTTTAGAAAATCTGATGCAAGCATTACAATGCCTACCTGGTGTTGGGCCTAAGTCATCTCAACGAATGGCATTTCATTTATTGCAACGCGATAGACGAGGTGGACTGAATTTAGCAAATGTTTTATCTCAAGCGATGGATGAGATTGGCCATTGTATTGATTGCAATACATTTACTGAATCAACTCAGTGCCATATTTGTGCCAGCGTTAAGCGACAATCAAACAAGACACTGTGCATTGTTGAAACGCCAGCAGACATTCATGCTATTGAGCAAACTGGGCAATTTTCAGGGCGCTATTTTGTACTCATGGGTCATTTATCACCACTTGATGGTATAGGGCCCAAAGAATTAGGATTAGATAAGCTGGCTAAGCGGTTAATAGAAGAAGAGATTACTGAAGTTATTTTAGCGACAAACCCTACAATTGAAGGGGAAGTTACTGCTAATTATATAGCACAAATTTGTTTAGAGTGTGATGTCACTGCAAGTCGGATTGCTCATGGAATTCCTGTGGGTGGAGATTTAGAGATGGTTGACAGCACCACTCTTTCTCATTCTTTTGTAGGAAGGACTAAAATACTTAACAATTAAAAGTTTTTATCGCTTAGCTTATTTAACTAGGCGATAATATTGCGAATATTTTATAGACAACATCTATAAATAAAATTTATCTCTTAGCTATCTTAACCCATTTCACGCGATTATCTTCGACTTCTTGGACTATGAACTCATATTTTGCAATAACGATAATCTCTCCGACTGCTGGAATAGATTCGAAATACTCCAGAATTAATCCATTGATAGTTTTTGCCTCAGTTATCGGTAAATCTAGATGATATACTTTATTTATCTCTCTCACATGGGCACCACCATCTATTAACAACAGACCATTGCCTAGAGATTTTACCTCTTCTTGAATAGAAGGCGAGATAGAAGTCGTATATTCACCTATGATCTCTTCTAAAATATCTTCAACAGCGACTAATCCTGTGATGTCACCATATTCATTCACAACCAAACCTAATTTTTTCTTTTGTTGCTGAAATTCAATTAATTGTTGCTTAAGTGTAGTACTTTCCGGAATAAAATATGGTTCATCTACCGCCCTAAGCAAATAAGGTTTATCAAAATCATTTTCAGCCAATAAACGGTATGCTTCCCTTACTCTCAAAATACCGATTACGTCGTCTAAAGAATCACGATATAAAATGATTCTACCGTGAGGTGAATGTGTTAATTGCTTTAAAATTACCTTCCACTCATTATTAATATCGATACCTATAACTTCATACCGGGGCTTCATCACATCGCTTACAGTTAATTTATCTAAATCTAAGACAGATAATAGCATGGATTGATCTTTCTCATGCAGCTCTTCAGCTGATTCATTAACTATCGATTTTAATTCATCAGGTGTAAGAGCATTGCTTCCCATGCTGACTTCTTTGATCCCTAATATTTTCAGTAAAATTCTACTCATTACATTTAGGCAGATAATCAATGGAAGCAAAGTGGTACGCAAAGGGCTCAAAATAAAGCTCGCAGGAAAGGCAATTTTTTCTGGATAAGCAGCAGCAAAAGTCTTTGGGATTATCTCAGAAAATAGCAATACAATGAATGTTAACACACCAGTAGCTATCGCAACGCCTAAGTCCCCTGAAAGTCTATGGCCTAAATCTGCAGATAACACCGAAGCTAAAATATTTACGATATTATTTCCTATTAACAGCATACTGATGAGTTCATCTGGTCTTTGTAATAATTTTTCAACGCGGATAGCGCCTTTGTGTTTTTGAGTGACTAGATGTTTTAATCGATAACGATTAATTGATAGAATGCTGGTTTCAGAAGAAGAGAAAAAAGCAGATAAGAGCAATAATAATAAGATGATAATAAATGTTGCTGGAGTTGATAAAAAAGCCAATTATGTCCCTCCTTCAATATCCAATAAGTAAACGATTGCCTATATAAGCTAAGGACAATAGAATTATACCTAAATAATTAATTCTAACTACTCTAATCCCTCTCCATCCAAAGAAATGATGTCCAAGGATAAGACAAAAATAGACACACCAAGCAGTGCTTGCCAATAATGTTTTATGTACATTATGTGGACCAAATGGATCCGGTAAAAATACAAATCCAACAAAAAGAGTGATAGTTAAAAATCCTAGTCCTACATAAATCAAATTCAGCAGGCGTCTTTCAATTTGCAAGAGTGGAGGGATGGGTTTCCCCATGGGCAAATTTTTATGTTTGAGTCTGTAATTTATCCAGCCTAAGAATGTTGCGTATAAGACACATATAAATAATGTACTGTACGCTAGTAGTGCCATACCAATGTGGATCAGCAAAAGAGGTGTAGCATCTAAATGTAATACAAAGCTCACTGGGAAAAAAGCAGTTAATATCAAATTAATTAGAGCAAAACTAAAAGCAATTGGAAGTAATTGCCAGCCTTTATCCTTTGCACTGATAAATATAGCCGCTATCGAAAGTAAGATACTGACAAAAGAACCGATATTCAAAAGTCCTAACTCAATATTATCACTACGTAATACAATTCGCTCATGAAGATAGATCCCATGATTTACTAATGCTATTGAGCCTGTGATTAAGAGAAGCTTTCGATAATAGCTTTTAGGATTTAATATCGCGGGTAATATCAGGCCAATACTAAATAAGTAAGCCAGCAAGGATATAGCAGTTATATAAGAACTCATCATTAAAACTCATCGACTCCAAAGAGACAAATATGCACTAAATTAGTTAGCTTCTATCATAACATTTTTTTTGGTAGCTGTAACGCAAAAAGCCCTGTATTTCTACAGGGCTTTTTGTGTTTTAATTTTAATTATTTATCATCTAACTTTTGATTTTATCTTTGACTTAGTTTTAAGTACTAATTTAGTTTTAAGTCAGTTAGATTT